>NZ_JBHWVM010000008.1:0-107987 GCF_042736805.1 Streptomyces sp. NPDC060031 | reverse complement strand
GCCCCTCGGGGGCCCGTCCCTCCCGCCCCTCCCCCCCCCCGCCTCCACCACTAGCCGGCTCCCCCCCCCCCCGGCGCGGCCCGCCCCCCCCCCCCCCCCCCCCCCCCCGGCCCCACCCTCCCCTCCCTCCCCCCTCACCCCACCCGGAGCACAGCGACGATGCACAGACGACCCGCTTTCCCGGCCGCCCTGACCTCCCTGGCCTCCCTGGCCGCCTTCGGCCTGGTCCTGCTGTCCCCCGCCGCGGCGCACGCCCACGGCGACACCGTGAAGGTGGTGGTCACCGGCCAGCGAGGCGGGCACGTCACCGCCGACGTCACCTGGGAGAACGACGGGGACGCCGTCGAGTCCGCGGTCGCCGCCACCGTGAACGCGGTGAGCGGCGACGGCGCACGTACGCTCGGGCCCTGGCGCCTGGTCCGCGATCCGGCCGCGCCGCCCGCCGGGTGGAGCACCGCCGAGACGCTGCCGCCCGGCAACTGGAAGGTGAGCGTGGACGTCGGCTTCCCGGCTCTGGGGCACGGGGACCGCGAAGTGGCCGTACCCGTGGTGGACCCGGCGCCGTCCACCGGCGGCCCCACCGCGGGAGCCCCGACCGCCGGCACCCCGACCGCCACACCTTCGGCGAGCACACCGTCGGCTCCCGCGCCGGCGCAGCCGCCGGCCGGGTCCCCCTCCCCGACGCCCGCGACCGAGCCCGGCGCCACGGACCGTACCGCCGCCTGGTGGACGGCGGCCGGGGTCGCCGTGACCGCCCTGGCCGGCGCGGCCGTCGGCGTACTGCTGCGCCGCCGCAGGGCGCGACGGCGCCCGTAGCTCCCTGGGGGTAGTCCGATCGGTGGAGGCGGCGCGGCTTTCCGTACCTCCGGCCGAGGTCCTCGGACCGGGCCGGAGGGCAGCCTGGAAGGGTCCCGTGACCTGCCATCGAAAGTCCCGCATGACCCCCGCGCCTCCCGTCAAACCCTCCCCCACCATGGGGCACCGCATCGGCGCCCTGATGTTCGTCAGCCGCTGGCTCCAGCTACCGCTGTACCTGGGCCTGATCGTGGCCCAGATGGTCTACGTCTGGATCTTCCTCAAGGAACTCGCCCACCTCGTGGGCGACATCGACTCCCTCGACGAGACCCGCACGATGCTGATCGTGCTGGGCCTGGTCGACGTGGTGATGGTCGCCAACCTCCTGCTGATGGTGATCGTCGGCGGGTACGAGACCTTCGTGGCCCGGGTCAACCTCAAGAACCACCCGGACGAACCGGAGTGGCTGAGCCACGTCAACGCCAACGTGCTGAAGGTCAAGCTGGCGACGGCGATCATCGGGATCTCCTCGATCCACCTGCTGAAGTCCTTCATCGAGATCACCGGAGCCAACTGGCGCTGGGAGCAGACGATGTGGCAGGTCATCGTGCACCTGGCCTTCATCGTCTCGGCCATCGCACTGGCCCTGATCGACCGCCTCCTCCCCAAGGCCCCGGACCACTAGCTACGCTGCCGATCGTGAACCCGGCCCTGCCCGGCGGCGTGACCGGTGAACCCGCCCTCCCAGACGCCATGGAGCTGGCTTCCGATCCGGAGCTGGAGGCCCGGTTCGCGGGGTCGGCCCACCGGATCCTGTCGGACCTGGTCAGCGGAGGTGCCGCGCTGGGCTGGATCGGACCACCGTCGCGGGATGAGGTGGCGGACCTTCTCGGCCGGGTCGGGGAACGCCGCTACGACAAGGTCTTCCAGATGCTGGACTTCCGCCGGGAAGGCTGACACCCCGGCGAGTGGCGACGGCCGCGTCTGCACGGTCGGCGAGTACTGCGGGAGGCCCCATCCCGACCTCGGGGGCGGCCGGCTGCTCGACCCGGAGTCCCGGACGGGATCCCCGCCCGCCACCGCGCCCGGTGGGCCGCCGCGGCGCCCGAGGGGCTGCGGGATTACGCCCGGGCGCTGGCCCGGGGCGAGGAGGAGCCGGACCTGCCGCGGGAGGTGCCGCTGAGCGTGGCGTTCAGCTGGCTCGGCGCCCCGCGGAAGGACCCCCGCGACGCGGCGTCGCTGCTCGCGGAGCTGGGCCCCGGGCGACTGCTGGCCGGGGCGTCCACGGAGGAACTCGCCTGGGCGGTGCGCAAGCCGGACCGGGCGGGCCTCGAAGGCGCCGTGCGGTGCTTCGCGAGCGAGGAGTTCACCACCCGCCACCCCGGGCACCGCCGGGTCCCCGGCACGGCCCGCGACCTGCTGCTCCGGCACGCCCGCAGCCACCGCCCCGGCGACCTCGCGGTCCTGGAGCGGCGGCTGCTGCGTACGCCGGCCGACCGCGTCAGACGGTCTTGAGCGCCGGGTCGGAGACGCCGGGGGCGCCCGTCTCGACGTGGCCGGCGAAGCGGCGCAGGAAGGTGGTGTCGGCGTCGGAGACGACCTTGACGTCGTACCAGCGGCCGGTGGTGCGCAGGTCGACCGTGTGGGCGACCGTGGCGCCGGGGTTGACCTTGAAGGTCTGGGCGGCCCCGCCGTAGGCGTTGGTCACCGTGAGGTTGACGGCGGCGCTGCCGGTGTTGGTCAGGGTGAGGGCCAGGTTGCCGGTGGAGTCGACGTGGCGGGCGGTGACCTCGGGTCCGGCCTTCTTGGCCGGGCCCTTCCAGGTGCGCAGGAAACCGTTCGGGCCCCAGACCGTGAGGTTGATCTGGTTGCCGGTCGAGCTGCTGGTGCTCCAGGTGTCCGACAGGACCTTGCCCGCCTCGACCGTGTAGGGCCAGGGGCCGTCCGTGCGGTTGCCCGAGGTGCTGTGGAAGTGGGCGCCCAGGGACGGGCCGCTGGAGAAGGTCAGCGTGAACTTGCCGGTGGAGGTCGTCGCCTTGCCGTCCACGTACGGGCTGTAGCCCAGCGCACGGGTGGGCTTGCCGCCCGCCTCCTGCTTCGGCAGGGCGCCGGTGGCCGGCGGGACGGGGTGGTAGGACGGGTGGGCGTTGTGGTCCGGCGGGACGTAGCCCGCGGTGGAGGGCAGGGCGGCCGGGGACGCGTCCGCCTTGCTGAAGTCGAAGGCGGAGGTCAGGTCACCGCACACGGCGCGGCGCCACGGCGAGATGTTGGGCTCCTGCACGCCGAAGCGCTTCTCCATGAAGCGGATCACGGAGGTGTGGTCGAAGGTCTCGGAGCAGACGTAGCCGCCCTTGCTCCAGGGGGAGACCACGATCATCGGGACGCGCGGGCCCAGCCCGTAGGGTCCGGCCGTGTAGCCGCCGCCACCGGCGTACAGGTCCTTGGACACGTCGGCGGTGGACAGGCCCCAGGCCGAGGACGTCGGCGGGTACGGCGGCACCACGTGGTCGAAGAAGCCGTCGTTCTCGTCGTAGGTGATGAAGAAGGCGGTCTTCGCCCACACCGCCGGGTTCGCGGTGAGCGCGTCGAGTACCTGCGAGATGTACCAGGCGCCGAAGTTGACGGGCCAGTTCGGGTGCTCGCTGAAGGCCTCGGGCGCGGCGATCCAGGAGATCTGGGGCAGGGTGCCGTTCACCACGTCGGCGCGCAGCTTGTCGAAGTAGCCCTCGCCCGCCTTGGCGTTGGTGCCCGTGCGCGCCTTCTCGTACAGGGCGCTGCCCGGCTGGGCATTGCGGTAGCTGTTGAAGTACAGCAGGGAGTTGTCGCCGTAGTTGCCGCGGAAGGAGTCGCTGATCCAGCCCCAGGAGCCGGCGGCGTTCAGGCCGTCGCCGATGTCCTGGTAGATCTTCCAGGAGACGCCGGCCGCCTCCAGGCGCTCGGGGTAGGTCTTCCAGCCGTACCCGGCTTCCTGGTTGCCGAGGACCGGGCCGCCGCCGACGCCGTCGTTGCCCGTGTGACCCGACCACATGTAGTAGCGGTTGGGGTCGGTGGCACCGATGAAGGAGCAGTGGTAGGCGTCGCAGACGGTGAAGGCGTCCGCGAGCGCGTAGTGGAACGGGATGTCGTTCCTGGTCATGTACGACATGGTGGTGGCCGTCTTGGCGGGCACCCACTTGTCGTACTTGCCGTTGTTGTACGCCTGGTGCCCGCCGGCCCAGTCGTGGTTCAGGCCCTCGACGAACTGCATGCCCAGGTCGTTGACCTGCGGGTTGAAGGGGAGGATGTCCTTCGTCCCGTTGGACTGGTAGAAGACGGACTTGCCGTTGTCCTGCAGGACGGGCCGCGGGTCACCGAAGCCCCGTACGCCCTTCATCGCGCCGAAGTACTGGTCGAAGGACCGGTTCTCCTGCATGAGCACGACGATGTGCTCGATGTCCTGGATCGTTCCGGTGCTGCCCTGCGCCGGAATGGCGGCGGCGCGCGCGATGCTCTCGCTCAGCATCGCGGCGGCGGCGCTGCCGCCCGCGATCTGCAGGAACCTGCGGCGGTTCAGTTCTGCCATGGCGTGACGACCTCTATGGGGTGAGGGGGGGTGTCGAGGGGCGCCCCAAGAACAGCGCCCCCGGGGTACCTGCCGGAGTTGCTTGCGTGACACTGCGCCGTACACCAGGAGAACGGAAGCCCTCGGACGTCGATTCGCACCCCGCGACCCCCTCTCGTCACGGGTCGCCCGGCGAACGCCAACCATCCCGCGCGAAGGCGTTGTGTATGTGGATACGCAAGACAGGGGGTCTGGTCGGCGGTTGTGCTAACGTACACATGCACGTCAGTGATCGGTTGCGGCACGCGGTTCGCTTGATCAGCGCATTCCGGGCATGACAATGCCCCGGGGCGCTTGCGAGCAGAGGCACACACCGGGGCTTACGTTCGCCACCGTAACGCCCAGTCCTTAGCTGTGCAACATGGACCCTCGGGGGGGATCACCATGCCGTGCGCCACTGCTGATGAGATAGTCCTGATCAAAACGCTCGACGTTGGTCGATATGCCGATCCCGGTACGCTCTGCTGCGCCTTCTGCCGGCAGACCCTGGAGTGGTACAGGTGGGAGACGGCCACCGCCAAGGCGATGTACGAGGTGCTCCGCCATCTCGAGAACGTCCTGCGACGCGCCATCTCCACCAGGCTGGCCGCCTACTACGGGCGGGAAGACTGGTGGAACGCTCCGCAGCTGCGACTCACCTACGGCACGGAGAAGATGATCTCCGACGCCGTAGACAAGCTGCGCCGCACCTCGACGCCGGCCACCCCGGCCGCCGTTCAGCGAGCGATGCCGCTCGGGTTCTGGGTCAACCTGATGGGGCGGGGCGCCGACTACGAGACCCAGCTGTGGCGTCCCATGAGTGCCGGGTTCCCCGGCTACCGGGGTCGGCGCGAGCCGCTGCACAAGCGCCTGGACGATCTGCGGGAGCTGCGCAACAAGGTGGCACACCTGGACCGCATCGGCGACGTGGATCTCGCCTCCGGCCGCGCCTCGGCGCTGATCGCCATCGGGTACGTCTCCGTGGCGACGGCCCGCCGGATCGACGCCGCGGACACCGCCCTCCCGGCGCTGCTGGCGCACCAGCCGAGCGTGTGCGCCCATCGGCAGGGAGGCGGATCGTGATGCCGGAGCCGGTGATGCTGGGTGACCTGTGCGAGATCACCCCCAGCCCTACGAGCGATCTGTTCACCGAGCTGACGACGGACGGCGAGGGAACACCGGTGGTGACCCCCGCGGACATCACCGACGCCCGGAGGATCGACTCGCAAGCGCTCCGGCGGCTACCGGGCGAAGGCAACGACCTGGAACGCTTCCGGCTCCGACCGGGCGACCTGGTGCTGGTGCGCCTGGGCGGGGTCGGCCGGATTGCTCTGGTCGACGAGACCGTCCGGGACTGGATCTACCACTCCTCTTGTATCCGGATCCGCCCGGACACGGAGCAGATCGACCCGGTCTACCTCTCGGCCTACCTGGCCCACCCTCCCGTGGTCGCCGAGTTGCTGTCCCACGTGCAGACGGTCACGGTGCCGACCCTCACCGCGGGTTCGCTGGGGCGGCTGCCCGTGGCACTCCCCTCCCTCCAGAGACAGCGTCTGATGGCGAGGGCGCTCAGCGAAGTGAGCCTCCAGATGGATATCCAGCACCGCATGCTGGCACGCCTCGACGCGCTCAGGCAGGGCCTGTTCACGCACATGCTGGGGGACGAGTTCCCAGACGCATCGCCTTCGCGGCCGCTCGGGCACGTGCCCGAGCGAAAGGCTCAGCGAACCCGCCGTACGAACCGAATGTCATAACCCCGGTCCCAGGCCGGACCGGTGTTCCACGGGACGCGCGTCCTGTGGGACGTGAAGCAAGAGGAGATCCGAGTGGCACAGCTCACGCTGCCGCAGCTGGAGCGGCATCTGTACGCAGCCGCGGACATCCTGCGCGGCAAGATGGACGCAGCGCAGTACCAGGACTACATCTTCGGCATGCTGTTCCTGAAGCGCGCTTCCGACCAGTTCGACGTGGCACGGGCCGCATTGGTCAAGAAGCTCCTGCAAGAGGGCAAGACCCAGGAGCAGGCCGAGCGGATCTCCGAGGCGCGCGGCGCCTACAAGGCTCACGAGTTCTACGTTCCGCAGGAATCACGCTGGTCCACGATCGTCAGCGAGTCCCGGATCGAGCCCGCCAAGACGCTGAACGTGGCACTGACGGAGCTGGAGAACGCGAACCACCATGCCCTCGAAGGAGTCCTCTCCTACATCAGCTTCACCGAGGGTCGCAGCGGCAACACCAAGCTCACCAAGCCGGTCATCCAGCAGCTCATCGACCACTTCAGCGAGTACCGGCTCAGCAACGACGACTTCGAGTTCCCTGACCTCCTCGGGCACGCCTACGAGTTCCTGATCGGCGAGTTCGCCGACGAGGGCGGCAAGAAGGGCGGCCAGTTCTACACCCCCCGCTCTGTGATCCGCATGATGAACCAGCTGGTCAAGCCGCAGCCCGGCATGTCCGTCTACGACCCGTGCTGCGGCTCGGCCGGCATGCTGATCCTTGCCAAGGAGTACGTGCAGGACCACGGCGGCGACGAGTCCCACCTGGCGGTGTACGGACAGGAGGACAACGGCAGCGCCTGGGCGATGGCCCGGATGAACCTGCTGATGCACGGCGTTGCCGACGGTGTCATCCATCACGGTGACACCCTTGCCGACCCGCAACACGTACAGAACGGGCAGCTACAGCACTTCGACCGTATCCTCACCAACCCGCCGTTCGCCCAGAACTATCGCCAAGAAGGCATGAAGTTCCCCGAGCGCATGAAGAATTGGACGAAGGAGTCGGCCAAGAAGGCCGACCTGATGTTCATCCAGCACGTACTGGCGGTGTTGGAGGCGGACGGCATCGCGGCATCGGTCATGCCGCACGGTGTGCTCTTCCGTGGCGGAGAGGAACAGAAGATCCGCAGGCGGATCATCGAAGAGAAGCGACTGGAGGCCGTCATCGGCATCGGCCCCAACGTCTTCTACGGCACTGCCATCCCCGCATGCATCCTCGTCCTGCGCGGACGGGACGGTGCGCCCGACGGCCGGCGCGACGGCGTACTTTTCATCAACGCCGACCGGGAGATCACAGCAGGCCGCACCCAGAACCTGTTGGAGGCGCAGCATGCGGAGAAGATCGTCTCCGCTTACGAGGACTGGGAGGAGATCCCCGGGTTCGCTCGTGTCGTGACGGCTGACGAGCTGGCGAAGAACGACTTCAACCTCAACATCCGCCGCTACGTGGACAACACGCCGATGACGGAACCGCAGGACGTACGGGCGCACCTGTACGGAGGCGTGCCGCGGAGCGAGATCACGGCGCGCAGGGCACAGTTCGAGGCGTTCGGAATCGAACCCGAGGGGGCACTCTTCCGGCTGCGGAACGACGATCCCGAGTACGTCGACTTCTTGCAGGAGGGGTACGAGGCAACCGCCGCACGGATCCCGGGCCTCGCACAGGAGCAGGAGGTGGCCCTCGGGCGGGCCTTCCACACCTGGTGGGGCTTCCACCGGGAGCAGCTCTCGAAGCTCCCCGTTCACCAGCAGAAGTCACAGGCGCGCGAGGATCTGCTCACCACCTTCGTGGCGGCGCTGGAGCCCGTGGGGCTACTCGACAAGCATCAGCTGGCGGGAGCGGTCGCCGCGTGGTGGTTCGACTCGAGGAACGACCTCAGCGTGCTGATGGCCAAGGATTTCAAGGGCCTGATCGACGGCTGGGTCCGCAGCATCTCCTCGGCATTCGAGGAGCCCTCGGCAACGGCCGACGCCAAAACGATGGCTCGCTACCGGGGCGCGATGCGCAAGGCGCGGGAGCACCGACTGATCCCCGAGTTGATCCCGGCGTACGTGCAGCAGCTGGAAACGGCGGAGGCGTTGGTCACGGAGCTGGACACGAAGATCAAGGCGGGCTCCCCTCCGAAGAAGACTTCCAAGGCGAGCTCGGGAGACGGCGAGGACGACAGCGACGAGGAAGAGCTCGACCTCTCCCACGTCCTGCCGGCCAAGGAAATGACCGCCCTCAAGAAGAAGCTGAGAGAGGCGAGGAGCGAACTCGCCGCGATCAAGGCATCGTTCCTGATCAAACTGAAGGATGCCGCGGAGAGACTCTCCGCCGCTCAGGCCCAAGAGGTAGTCCTCGGGTTCTTGAGCGAGGACCTGTACACCCGCATGAGCCGCTTCGTCGCCGCCGACCGCCGATCCCTGGTGGACACCTTCCGTACCTGGGGCACGAAGTACGCGGTGACGCTGTCCGCTCTGGAACAGGAGCGGGAAGCTTCGGCCGAGCGCCTTCAGAGCTACCTGGAGGAACTCGGCTATGCCTGATCCCATGCCGTGGCTGCCGCTGAAGGACATCGTCCGGCAGACGAGCCTGGGGACACCGGCCCGCGGCCACAGCGGATCGGGGGCAATCCGACTCATCAAGATGGGCAGCATTGGGGAAGGCCGAGTCGGTCTGGATCAGACCGAGTTGGTTTCGCGTGATCTGATTGACGGATTGCCCTCCATCTCCTTGCGGACGGGAGATGTCCTCTTCAACACCCGGAACACTCCCCAGCTCGTGGGGAAGGTCGGCATATGGCAGGGAGACGGCGTGGAGTCCGTCCCGGACAACAATCTCCTCCTTATGCGTTTCGCTGACACCATCGACGCCCGCTACATGAATTACCAGCTGGGTTTCGGTGAACCGTCCCGCATGATCCCCAGTCTGGCGCAAGGCACCACGAGCGTCGCAGCCATCTACTGGCGCGACTTGCAGCATCTGCTCGTACCCGCCCCCGAATTGGCGGAACAGCAGAGGGTCGCCAATGTCCTCGACGAGGTCGGCATGCAGATCGACTCGCTTGCGGCGATTGAGCAGAAGAAGAGAAGGGTGAAGGAAGGGGTCATCTCGCGTCTGCTGGCAGGAGATGACGGCTGGAGATCCATGTCGATCGGCGATTTGGGAAGGGTGGTCACCGGGCGGACTCCGACCGTCGGTGCCAGCGACGGCACCGGCAGGGACATCCCCTTCGTCACACCGACAGAGGTCACGGAATCCGGACGAGTGGTGCGGCCGAACAGGGCGGCCGAACCCGACTCGGCTGGCTTGACCGCCGTTCCCGCCAGGTCCACTCTGGCCGTCTGCATCGGATTCGGAATCGGGAAGGTCGGACTCCTGGAGTTCGACGCCTGCGTGAACCAACAGATCAACGCATTGATTCCCGCCGCAACGATGGACCCGACGTTCGTCTTTCATCTGATCAGCTCGGTATCGCATGACATCAAGATGCGCTCCGGCCTTCAGGTGACTCCGATCGTCAACAAGACAGAGTTCTCCAAGATCGCCGTACGTGCACCGGACCTTGCCGAGCAGACAAGGATTTCCGAGGTCATCGCACGAGCTGTCACCGAAGTCGAGACCCTTCAGGCAGAGATCAAAAAGCTGCAATCCGTGAAACGCGCCCTCATGGAAGATCTGCTCACCGGCAGGGTCCGCACCCCCGTCCCGTCATAGCGCCACGCCGTCCGCATTCCCGGAACCGCCCGCAAAAGGAGACCGTACCTCCGTGTCCGGCCCCGAGTACAAATACGTAGAGGCGCCACTCATCGCGCAGCTCACCCACCGCACCATGGGGTGGCGGCACGCGGTGGGGAACCGCGGCGTGGAGTTGCAGGCCTCCGGTGAGGAGCCGTACGTCCGGCACGGTACGGACGGCGCGATACTCGCCGGAATCCTCCGGAGCCGGCTGGACCGGCTCAATCTGATGCCGGACGGCTCGAAGTGGCTCGATGACGCCCGTGCATCCCTCGCGATTGCCGCCCTCAGCAAGGGCGGAGCCGCCGGAGGCGGTCTCATCGCCGCGAACGAGGCGGCGACCGCGGCGCTGATCGAAGGCGTCGCCGTTCCCGGCGTGGACGGGTGGGACGGTGGGCGCGCCCAGAGGGTGAGGTTCATCGACTGGGAGACGCCGGAGAACAACGACTTCCTCGCCGTCTCCCAGTTCCCGATGACCATCCCGGGCGCGCGGGACGACCACGGAAAGCCGCGGAAACTCGTCGCCGACCTCGTCCTGTTCGTGAACGGCATCCCCCTGGTCGTCGTCGAGTGCAAAAAGCTGAAAGCCGGGCAGGGCGACGCCCACAGAGCGGTCCAGCAACTGCGCCGGTACGCCAACCAGAGGCGGGAGTCGATCACCCCCGAAGGCAGTCAACAGCTGTTCCGTACAGTCCAGTTGACAGTCGCGACCACGGGTGACACCGCCCTGCTGGGCACGTTCACGGCTCGCCCCCAGGACTACGTGGTCTGGCGGGACGCGCACCCGCTCGACACGGAGCAGGTGGCCAGGGCGACCTACCACGAGGACGACGCCTTCGCCCGTGCCCAGAAGGTCCTCGCCGCCGGTGTGCTGCACCCGCACCGCCTGCTCGACATCGTGCGGAACTTCGTCGTCTTCAAGGACGTCGAGGTCGCCGAGGGCCGCACCGCCCGGGTGAAGATCGGCCCGCGTTACCAGCAGTACCGCGCGGTCCACAAGGCGATCGAGCGACTGCGGACGGGTGAGACCAGGCAGGTCCGAGGCAAGGACGACAAGCGCGGCGGCATCGTCTGGCACACCCAAGGCTCGGGCAAGTCGCTGACCATGGTGTTTCTGGTACGCAAACTGCGCTCCACGCCCGGCCTGGGCCACTTCAAGGTCGTCGTGGTCACGGACCGCAAGCAGTTGCAGGACCAACTGTCGGAGACGGCGGTGCTCGCCGGCGAGAAACCGGATGTCATCACCCGCGCCTCCCAGGTGCCGAAGGTCCTCGGCCTGGAGAATGCCGGTCTGGTCTTCGTCATGATCCAGAAGCAGCAGGACGCGGAGAAGGCGCGGCAGAACGCGGCCGCTCCCCTGTCCCGCGACGGCACACCGGGCTGGGGCCTGGTCAACGACCGCGACAGCATCCTCATCATGGTCGACGAGGCACATCGTTCGCACGGGTCGGCCCTCCACCAGAACCTCATGGAGTCCCTGCCCAACGCGGCCCGCATCGGCTTCACCGGGACCCCGATCATCATGAACCGCCGCAAGCTCACGACCACGACCTTCGGCGAGTTCATCGACACGTACCGCATCAAGGACGCCGAGGACGACGGCGCGATCGTGCCCATCTACTACGAGGGCCACATCGCCAAGGGTGCGGTCGCCGAGGGAGAGGCCCTGGACGAGGCGTTCCAAGAGGAGTTCGCCGAGCTAACGGATGAGGAGTACGACAAGCTCCAGAAGCGTTACGCCAAGTCCTCCGCCGTTCTCGGCGCCGACGACATGATCCGGCGCAAGGCACGCCACATGTTGCGCCACTACGTCGAGGGGGCGATGAAGGAGGGCTTCAAGGCCCAGGTCGTCGCCCACTCCCGGGGCATCGCCGTCCGCTACCGCGAGGCCCTCAATGCCGCGCGCGAGGAACTCGTCGCCGAGGTGGAGAAGGCGGCCAGACCTCCGGGCCTCGCCCTCGGCAAGGCTCAGAGGACCCCGACGGAAGACCGTACGCCCAAGCAGCGGCTCCTCGTCTCTGCCCACGATCAACTCGCCCTGCTCAAAGCCATCGACTTCGTGCCGGTGATCTCCGCCTACTCCGAGGACGACTCGGACTGGGCGGTCTGGTCCGACGGAAGTGCCCAGGCGAAGGCCGTCAGGGCGTTCCGCAGCCCCTTTCCCGACTCCGTCGACATCGCGGACTCCAGGCCGGTGGCCATGCTCATCGTCCGCACCATGCTGCTCACCGGCTTCGACGCACCCATCGAACAAGTCATGTACCTGGACCGCCGGATGCGTGAAGCCGAACTCCTCCAGGCCGTCGCCCGTGTGAACCGCACTTACGGGGAGAAGAAGCAGGCCGGATTCATCGTCGATTACGCGGGCGTCGCCAAGGCCCTCCTGGAGGCGCTGGCGGCCTACGCCTCCGACGAAGCCGAGGGCGCCCCCGTCGACTTCGCCGTCGAGGAGCACAGGCTTGAGCACCAGTACGACGCGCTCTGCCACCACCTCGGTCTCACTCAGAGCGAACTGATCGACCCCCACGACACGCTCGCGGTACACCAGCTGGTGGACGGTCTGGAGGACGAGGAGCGGCGCATCGTCTACCGAAAGCTGCTGCAGGCCTTCCTGAGAACCCTCGACCTCCTCCTGCCGCGCGAAGCGACCCGCCCCTACCAGCGGCCGGCCAAGGTCTTCAGCTTCATCGCCCAAGTGGCCAAGGTTCGGTTCAGCGAGGAGGAGGACGGCTTCGACCCGGCCGCCTACGGCGAGCGGGTGGGCGAGCTGATCGACGAGCATGTGCGGTCCCTCGGCGTGGAACGCGCGATAGAGCCCACCCGGCTCACCTCCGATGACTTCCGCACCAGGGTCGGGCAGATGCCGAACGCCCGGGCCAAGGCGTCGATGATGGCGCATGCCGTGCGCAGTCACATCGAGCTCCACTTCCAGGAGAACCCCATCGCCTACGAGAGGCTCCGTGAACGGCTGGAGGCGGTCCTCAAGAAGTACGCGGAGGGCTGGGCCCAGCAGCTCGATGCGTTCGAGTCGCTCTCACAAGAGGTGTGGAACGTGGCCGAGGGCCGCGATTCGGGCCTGCCGGAAGACGTACGCGGCCTCAGCAAAATGGAGCAGGCTGTCTACCAGCAGCTGACCACCGTCGTCACGGACGGCGTCATCTCCGATGAGGTGCGTACGGACCTGATCGGGCTGGCGCACGAGGTGTGGGCCACGGCGGTACGGCACGCCACGCGGAAGGACCTGTTCTACAACACTGCCGCGCTGCACGACCTGCAGAGCGACATCTGGATGCTCCTGGCCGTCAACGACCGTACCCATGCGTCCGTCGACAGCCTCGCGCCCGCGGTGCGGGAGATCATCCAGCACAACAAGAAGGACCTGTAACCCGTTCATGTACGACACCTCGACCGAACCGCTGCACGTGGGCGGTCTGGTCATCGACCTCCGCCCCGTACCCGGACGCAAGAGCGTCCGGGTCACGGTGGAGCGCGACGCGCGGATCGTCGCGGCCGTGCCGCCCGGAGCGGACCGCGAGGCCCTTGAAGGCCTCATCCGCACCCGCCTGCCCTGGCTCTACGGCAAGGTCCGCGACCGCGAGGCGCATGTGGAGCAGCGTCCGCGCCGTCTCTTCGTCGATGGGGAGGGCTTCCACTACCTGGGACGGAGCTACCGGTTCCGGACCGTCGACGAGGCGCCTCGCCCTGTAGCCCTCGCGGACGGCTGGATCAGGCTGCGGCAGGACCGCACCGACTCGGCGGCCGAGGACCTGATCGCCTGGTACGCGGAACGCGGGCGCGCATGGCTTCCGCGACGCCTGGGCCCGTGGGCCCGGTGTCTGGAAGCCCCGCAGGTCGACTTGGCCGTCCGCCCTCTCGGCTACCGGTGGGGGTCGTGCTCGAACCGGGAAGTACTCAACATCCACTGGGCGGTCATGCAGCTCCCCGTGGCGCTCGTGGACTACGTACTCGTCCATGAACTGGCGCACGTGCACGAGCCGAACCACTCCCCGCATTTCTGGCGGAGAGTGGCCCGGGCACTGCCGGATTACGAATCCCGGCGGGAGCGGCTGGAGCGGTGGGGCGCGCGGGTCTGGCTGCCCGCGGACCCGGCCCCCTGATCAGCCCTCGGTGTTCTGCGCCTTGGGGTGCAGCCGCAGGGAGATGGAGTTGATGCAGTAGCGCTGGTCCGTCGGGGTGGGGTAGCCCTCGCCCTCGAAGACGTGGCCCAGGTGGGAGCCGCACGTGGCGCAGAGGACCTCCGTGCGGACCATGCCGTGGGAGACGTCCGACTTCAGTTCTACGGCCTCGGAGTCCTTGGGGTCGAAGAAGGACGGCCAGCCGCAGTGCGACTCGAACTTCTCCGTGGAGCGGAAGAGCTCGGCGCCGCAGGCGCGGCAGGCGTACACGCCCTCCGCCTTGGTGTCCGTGTACTCACCACGGAAGGCCGGCTCGGTGCCGGCGAGGCGCAGCACCTGGTACTCGGACGGCGTCAGCTCCGCCTGCCACTGCTCGTCCGTCTTCTCGACCTCGTACGACATGACTCTCCCGCTCCCTCGGATCTTCAGCTCGACAGGCGGGCGAGGATGGCCGGACCGAGGTCCGTGACGTCACCCGCGCCCATCGTGAGAACGAGATCGCCGGGCTTGGCCATTCCCGCGATGACGTCGGCGACGGCTTCCTTGTCGTGCTCGGCCGTGACGTCGGCGCCCGCGGACCGGGCGGCCGCGATGATGATCTCGCTGGTGACCCCGGGGAGCGGGTCCTCGCGGGCGGGGTAGATGTCCAGGACCACGGAGGCGTCGGCCAGTGTCAGGGCCTGGCCCATCTCCTTGCCGAGCTCCTGGGTGCGGGAGAAGAGGTGGGGCTGGAAGACGACCAGGATCCGCGAGTCCCCGGCGGCGCCGCGGATGGCCTCCAGGTCGGCGGTCATCTCGGTGGGGTGGTGCGCGTAGGAGTCGATGACCTGTACGCCCGCCGCCTCGCCCTTGAGCTGGAGGCGGCGCTTGACCCCGGTGTACTTGCCGAGGGCCGAGGCGAGGTTGTGCGCCGGGATGCCGAGGGCGACACCGGCGGCGAGGGCCGCGACGGCGTTGTGCGCGTAGTGGCGGCCCGGGACGGAGACGGTGAAGGTGAGCATCCGGCCGTCGATGACGACGGTGACCTCGCTGGTCAGGCCGCGCGGGGTGATCTTCATGATCCGGACGTCGGCTTCGGGCTCCTCGCCGTACGTGACGACGGTCAGGCCCTCGTTGCCGCGGACGCGCCCGGCGATCTCGGCCGCGCCGGCCTGGCCGTGGGCGACGACCAGGGTGCCGCCGGGCTCGATCTTGCCGACGAAGGTCTCGAAGGACTCGAAGATCTCGTCCATCGACGCGTAGTTCGCGTGGTGGTCGAGCTCGGCGTTGAGGATGATCGCGACCCGCGGGGTGTACTTGTGGAAGCTGCGGTCGCTCTCGTCCGCCTCGGCCACGAAGATGTCGCCCTCGCCGTGGTGGGCGTTGGAGCCGGGGGCGTCCAGGTCGCCGCCGATGGCGTACGAGGGGTCCAGGCCCAGGGCCGACAGGGACACCGCGAGCATCGAGGTGGTGGTGGTCTTGCCGTGCGTACCGGCGACCGCGATCGGCCGCAGCCCGTCCATGAGGCCGGCGAGGGCGTCGGAGCGGTGCACGACGGGGATGCCGAGTTCGGCGGCGCGGGCCAGCTCGGGGTTGTCGGCGCGGATGGCGCTGGAGACGACCACGCAGGTGGCGTCGTCGGCGAGGTGCCCGGCGGCGTGCCCGATGTGGACGGTGGCGCCGTGGGCGCGCAGCGCCTGGGCGGTCTCGGAGTCCCGGGCGTCGCTGCCGGCCACCTTCGCTCCGCGCTGGGCGAGGATCTTCGCGATGCCGGACATGCCGGCGCCGCCGATGCCGATGAAGTGGGGCCGTTCCATGGCGGTCGGCAGGCCGGGCTTCATTCAGGTCGCTCCAGGATCGAGTAAGTGCGGGCAGCCGGGGGCACGGGTGCGCGGGTTCGGCCGCTTACACCCTATTCCTTGTGGGCGAAGAGCTTGAGCACCGGAACGCCGACCTTGTGGCGCGCCCGGGAGGCCCAGTCCCGGTGGAAGAACTCCTCCACGTAGTGCGGGGCGGTCAGGACGATCACCTCGTCGGCGCCGGTCTCCTCGACGACCGCCTTGAGCTTGTCGAGGGGGTGGTCGTCGACGATCTGCCCGACGGCCTTGGCGCCCTTTTTGCGCAGGGCCGCCAGGGAGAGCTCCAGGGCCAGCTCGGCGGGGCCGCGGGCCGCCTCGCCCTCGGGTTCGTCGCCCTCGCGGATGGCGTCGGGAAGCTCACCGAGCGCTACGTCGTCGATGGCGCGCAGCAGCCGGTCCCGGTCGCCGCGGGGTTGCATGAGGACGACGAAGGAGACCGACTCGTCTCCGTGAAGGGTGGTGACGAAGTCCACGTCGACCGGGGTGAGCGGCTGCTCGATCATCAATACGCTCGTGAACACGGACGCCCTCTCCTTCATGGGCCGAGGCCGGCCGGCCGACCCCTGCGGAAACCATCCTGCCCCGCTGTGGCACGGGGCCTGCGGAGGTATATGTGCCCAGCGGAAGCTAAGCGGAACGACAAATTCCGCCCCTTGTCAGATCCGACGGTAGCTCGTGAAGAGGAACCCGGCCTCTTCCAGTACGCAGGCCGGCGCGAGCCGGTGCGGAACGGTGACGGAGGGGCCCTTGGAGATCCGCTGGGCGTCACCGGCCGTGAGCATCGGCGAGATCGTCAGGCACAGCTCGTCCAGCGCGTCCGCGGCCACGAACTGGCCCAGCAGCCTCGGCCCGCCCTCGGTCAGCTGGCGGCGCAGCCCGCGCTCCGCGAGCACCTGCACGGCCCGGGCCGGGTCCACGGTGGCGCCGTCCCCCGCCAGCAGGACCTCGGCCCCGGCCTTGCGGGCCGCCTCCATCCGGTCGGCGGGGGCTCCGGCGCCCGTGACCACCAGGGTGGGGACCCGCGGCGAGGTGAACAGCGGCAGCGAAAAGTCCAGGTCCAGGCTCGCGGTGACCACGGCGATGGCGGGCGCGGGGCCCTGTCCGGCGGCCGTACGGCGGCCCGCGAAGGCCTCCCGGGCCCGCGCGGGGCGGTAGCCCTCCTGGCGAACCGTTTCCGCGCCCACGACCACCACATCGGCCAGCGCCCGCAGGGTGCCGAAGATCCGCATGTCGCTCTCGCCGGAGATGGGCTGTGAGCGGCCCTCGTGCTGGGCGGCGCCGTCCAGCGTGGAGACCATGTTGGCCCGCAGCCAGTGGCCGTCCGGCCCGATCGCCGGGTAGGCGTACGCGTCGGCGAGCTCGTCCAGCGACCACTCGCGGTCGAGCACATCGCGGGTCGAGGCCGGGTCTGGGGCTGATGTCTGATCGGTCACAGGGAACAGGCGTCGCATCGGTGCAGTGTGCCACGGCCCGTAGAGTTGAGTGCTGTGTCAACATCACTCTCGCCCTCCGGATCCCTCTCCGGCCGGCCTCCGATAGCCGACGCGGGGCCCCAGGCCCTGTGCGCCCGCGAGCCCCGGGTACCCGCCGAACGGCTGGTGGCCGAGATGGTGCCGCCGCCCCGGTTCGACTCGGTGCGCTTCGACACGTACGACCCGGACCCGACCCAGCCGAGCCAGACCGAGGCCGTCACCGTCCTGAGCGGCTTCGCGGCCGGCCTGGGCGGGGCGCACGCCACCGGCGCCGGCAAGCGGCGGTGGTTCGCGAGGACCCCCAAGAACGCGGCGCCGGCCGGGCCGCGCGGGGTCTACCTCGACGGCGGCTACGGCGTCGGCAAGACCCACCTGCTGGCTTCCCTGTGGCACGCCACTCCGGCCGAGCCCGCGCTGAAGGCCTTCGGCACCTTCGTGGAGCTGACCAACCTGGTCGGCGCGCTGGGGTTCCAGCAGACCGTGCAGACCCTGGGCGGGCACCGTCTCCTGTGCATCGACGAGTTCGAGCTCGACGACCCGGGCGACACCGTCCTCGTCTCCTCCCTGCTCAGCCGCCTGGTCGAGCAGGGGGTGGCGCTGGCCGCCACCTCCAACACCCTGCCCGGCAAGCTGGGCGAGGGGCGGTTCGCGGCCGCGGACTTCCTGCGGGAGATCCAGGGGCTGTCCGCGCACTTCCGGCCGCTGCGCATCGACGGCCAGGACTACCGGCACCGTGGCCTGCCCGAGGCCCCGGCCCCCTTCTCGGACGAGCAGGTCACCAAGGCCGCGTACGCGACCCCGGGCGCGAGCCTGGACGACTTCCCCGGGCTGCTGGAACACCTGGCGCGGGTCCACCCGAGCCGCTACGGCGCCCTGACCGACGGCATAGCGGCGGTCTGCCTGACGGATGTCGGCCCGGTCCCGGACCAGTCGACGGCGCTGCGGCTGGTGGTGCTGGCGGACCGCCTGTACGACCGGGAGATACCGGTGCTGGCCTCGGGGGTCCCCTTCGACCGGCTGTTCAGTGACGAGATGCTGAACGGCGGCTACCGCAAGAAGTACTTCCGTGCCATCTCGCGGCTCACCGCCCTGGCACGCGACGCGAAGCCCCTGGTGTCCCAGTAGGTTTGGGGACGGCGGCCCGTTTTCCGCGGGCCGGCCGTTCCGCTTCCGCGAAGGGATCCACCATGGCTGCCACACGCAACGCACACGCCGTCTGGGAAGGCGACCTGTTCGAAGGCAAGGGCGTCGTCACGCTCGACTCGTCCGGCCTCGGCAGCTACCCCGTCTCGTGGCCGGCCCGCACCGACGAGGAGGCGAACGGGCGGACCAGCCCGGAGGAGCTCATCGCCGCCGCGCACTCCAGCTGCTTCAACATGGCCTTCTCGAACGGTCTCGCGAAGGCGGGCAACCCGCCGACCAAGCTGACCACCTCGGCCGCGGTCACCTTCGTGCCCGGCAAGGGCATCACCGGCATCCACCTGACCGTCGAGGGCGAGGTGCCGGGCCTGGACAACGACGCGTTCGTGGCCGCGGCGCAGGACGCGAAGCAGAACTGCCCGGTCAGCCAGGCCCTGACGGGCACGACGATCACGCTGAGCGCGAAGCTGGCCTGACCCTGCCGGGGGCTCGGCGGTTCGGCTTCGGCCACGCCGGGTCCCGTGCCGGGTCCCCCCGCCAAGGCTCGGCGGGCTCCGGCCCGGGCTTCTGTGGTGCTGGGCGGTACGGCCCAGGCGCGGGCCAGCGCGGGCTCCGCCCGGACCTGCGCCTCGAACGCCGGCGAGGCCGGGTTCTGCCGTAGCGCCCGCACAACTCGGCGCGGCGGGGGCGTCAGGGGCCCGGCGGCGTGGTAACACGGGGCGGTCGCATGGCCCGTACCACCGCCGGGAGTTGCAGATGTCCCTCGCCCGACGCAGCCTGCTCGCCGCCGCCGGGGCCGGCATCACCTTCGGCGGGGCGCTCGGCGCGCTCTTCGCCGGGCCGGCCACCGCCGCCCCCGCCGCCCGCGGCTACGGCCCGCTCGTGCCCGACCCCGCCGGCCTCCTCGACCTGCCCGCCGGGTTCACGTACCGCGTGCTCTCGCGCGCCGGCGACCCCCTGCGCTCCGGCGAAGGGACCGTACCGGCCAACTGTGACGGCATGGCCGCCTTCGCCGCGGGGGGCGCCGCCGGCCGGGTCCGCCTGGTCCGCAACCACGAGAACCGCACCACCGCCACCCTGCGCGTACCGCCCGTCGACGGCCTCACGTACGACCCCGCCGCGCTCGGCGGCTGCACCCTCCTCGAACTCGACCCCGCCGGGCGGGTCACCGCCGAGCGCGTCGCCCTCGCCGGCACCGCCGTCAACTGCGCGGGCGGCCGTACCCCCTGGAACACCTGGCTGTCCTGCGAGGAGACCGAGGACCGCGCCGGCACCTCCGGCTACACCAAGGACCACGGCTACGTCTTCGAGGTCGACCCCGCCGACCCGCACCGCTCCGGCGCGGTGCCCCTCACCGCGATGGGCCGCTTCGCCCACGAGGCCGTCGCCGTCGACCCGTACCGCGGGGTCGTGTACGAGACCGAGGACGCCTTCGTCGAGCCCTTCGGCCTGTTCTACCGCTTCCTGCCCGAGCGGCCGCTCGGCGGTCTCGGCTCGCTGCGGGCCGGCGGCACCCTGGAGGCCATGCGCGTGCCGGGCGTGGCGAACCTCGCCGTGGTGGACGAGCCCGGGGCCGAGTTCCCGGTGGAGTGGGTCCCCGTACCGGACCCCTCGGCGGCCGTGACCCCCGTCCGGCTCCAGGACTTCGGGCGGGGCGGGATCACGCACGCGCAGAAGCTGGAGGGCTGCTACTGGGGGGACTTCGGCGTCCACTTCGTCTCCAGCTACGCCCGCGGCAGCGAGGGCTCCCCCGCCGACCACCACGGCCAGGTGTGGTTCCACGACCCGCTGCGCGACCGGATCCGGCTGGACGTGGTCTTCGGACCGGCCGCCGACGTCGGGCTCCCCGGGGATTCCCCCGACAACATCTGCCTGGCCCCGGACGGCGGGCTGATGGTCTGCGAGGACGGCGGCGGCGCGCAGTACGTGTTCGGGGTGGCCCTGGACGGCGAGGTCTACCCGATGGCCCGCAACGCCGACGACATCGGTCGGCCCGGGGCCCCGGAGTGGGGGGAGTTCGCCGGGGTGACCTTCTCGCCCGACCGGCGGACCATGTACGTCAACGCCTACCAGCCCGGAACCACCTTCGCCGTGACCGGCCCCTGGCATGAGGACCCGACACCTCGCGCTCTCGTCCGGTCTGCCGGAGGATCGGAGGCAAGCGACGGGACCGAGGTGGGTAGCGGTGGCCAAGAAGGAACAGCCCGGGAAGAAGCCGGCCGGGGGCGCCGGGAAGTCCTGCGGCGACACCCCCCTGGGCCCGCTCCTGCGCGTACCCGCCGGTGAGCGCGTCGACCTCGCCGCCCTCCACCCCGCGGCGACCCCGGCCGGCCCCCGCGACAAGGCGGCCGGCGTCGCGGCCACCGCCCGGATGGCCGAACCCCTCGCCTCCCTCCAGGAGCGGCTCTACGCGGCCAGCACGGCGGGCGACCGCCGCCGCGTCCTGCTGGTCCTGCAGGGCATGGACACGAGCGGCAAGGGTGGCACGGTCAAGCACGTGATCGGCCTCTTCAACCCCTCCGGCTGCCGGATCAAGGCCTTCAAGGCGCCCACCTCCGAGGAGCGGAACTACCCCTTCCTCTGGCGCGTCATGAAGGCCCTCCCCCAGCCGGGCGAGGTCGGCATCTTCGACCGTTCGCACTACGAGGACGTCCTGATCGCCCGTGTGCGCGAGCTGGTGCCGCGCAGTCGGCTGAACCGCCGTTACGCCGAGATCAACCGGTTCGAGAACTCCCTCGCGCAGGACGGCGTGACCGTGCTGAAGGTATTCCTCCACATCAGCCGCGAAGAGCAGGGCGAGCGGCTCCTCGAGCGGCTCGACAACCCGGACAAGCACTGGAAGTTCAACCCCGGCGACATCGACGAGCGCGCCGCGTGGCCGGCGTACCAGGAGGCGTACGAGCTGGCGCTGGAGCGGTGCTCCACCGAGGTGGCGCCCTGGTACGTCGTCCCCGCGGACCGCAAGTGGTACCGCAACTGGGCCATCAGCAAGCTGCTCCTGGAGCACTTGGAGGTCGTCGATCCGCAGTACCCGAAGGGTGACTTCGACGTGGACGAGTGCCGCGCACGTCTAGTTGCCACATAGTCATATATTTTGCGTATGTGACCATCTCAGCGCGTAGAGCGGCGGCCCTGGCCGCCGTCGCAGCTCTCAGTGCCGCCCTCGCCGGATGCGGGGGCGGCACCGGCACGTCGGACGCCGGCAGCCAGGCCCGCATGGGCACCCCCGGCGCCCCCGCACCCGCATCCGCCTCCCCTTCCCCCTCCGCCCCGGCGTCCGCCCCGGCCTCCGCCTCCGCGTCCGCCTCCTCGTCCCCGCAGCCCGGTCCGCCCGGCAGGGCCCCGACCATGGCTCCCGGCCCGAACGGCCTGACCCCGGTCTTCGAGCGGGCGAAGCAGCACACCGACAAGACGGTGGCGCTCACCTTCGACGCCGACATGACCTCCGACCAGGGCCCGCGCGCCGCGGGCGGTGAGCACTTCGACAACCCGCAGCTCATCTCCGCGCTGCGCACGCTCAAGGTGCCCTCGACGATCTTCATGACGGGCCGCTGGGCCGAGGAGTACCCGGACCAGGCCAAGTCCATCGGCACCGACCCGAACTTCGAGGTCGCCAACCACTCGTACAGCCACCACGCCTTCAAGTCCCCCTGCTACGGGCTCCCCGCGCTCGACGGCGCCGCCGCCCGGGCCGACGTGGACAAGGCCTTCGCCGCCTTCCGCAAGGCGGGGGCCGTCAACACCGTCCCGTACTTCCGCTTCCCCGGCGGCTGCTACGACGACCAGGCGCTGCGCGCCCTGACCGCCGCCAAGGTCACGGCCGTCCAGTGGGACGTGGTCAGCGGGGACGCCTTCGCCAAGGATCCCGACGCGGTTGCCGAACAGGTGCTCTCCGGGGTGAAGCCCGGCTCGGTGGTGGTCATGCACTGCACGCGCAGCGCCGCCCCGGTCACCGAGGAGGCCGTCCGCAAGGTCGTCCCGGAGCTGCGCAAGCGCGGCTACCGCTTCGTGAAGGTGTCCGAACTGATCGGCAAATAGCCCGGCCGGCCCGGGCCCGGCAGGACAGCGCGCTCAGCCGGAGCAGGCCGTGCGCTGCGCGTCCTGCCACTCGCACACCGGGCACAGCACCACGCCAGGGGTCGCGACCCCGTACTCGGTGGGCTCGCCGCACTCCAGGCAGTCGGCGTACGGCGGCCCGTCCACGCGCCCGGCCGGGGCCGCCGGGGTCGGGCAGTACGACTCGCCGCGCTCGCGCTCATCCATGCTACGAGCGTACTCGGGGCCGCCGCCCGGCGCGGCGGCCCCGAGCCGCGCGGTCAGGCGTCCGCGCCGACGAGTCCGAACCCGCGGAGCCGCTCCGGGTCCGCGATCACGTCGATGGCGAGGATCTTCCCGGCCACGACGGTGAAGGCCATGATCGACATCGGGCGGCCCTCCACGACGACCGTGACGCCGGCGGCGCCGTTGATCAGCGCCGGACGGGCGAACGGGGCCAGGCCGCCGAAGGTGACCGCCTGTCCGGCCACCGTCCGCGCCCCGTCCAGTACGACCGTGTGCCGGGACCGCGCGACGCCGCCGTCCGAGCGCAGTACGACGTCCGGGTCGAGCATGGCCACGAGCGCCTCGAAGTCCCCGTCGCGCGTGGCGGCGAAGAACGCGCTGACGGCCTCGCGCTGGCGGGTGAGGTCCGGGTCCGGCGGCGGGGCCTGCCCCTGCACCCGGCGGCGGGCGCGGCTCGCGAGCTGCCGGGTCGCGGCCGGGGTCTTGTCGATCATCGCGGCGATCTCGTCGAACGGCACGGCGAACATGTCGTGCAGCACGAAGGCGAGCCGCTCGGCCGGCGCGAGGGATTCCAGCACCACCATCAGCGCCAGCCCGACCGAGTCGGCCAGCAGGACCTCCTGCTCGGGATCGATCACCTCGCCGCGGCTGATCACCGGGTCGGGCATCCGGCTCCCGCCGGGCTCCCAGGACTCGTCGAGCGAGTCCTCGCGCCGGGTCGCGCGCGAGCGCAGCATGTTCAGGCACACGCGCGCGACGACGGTGGTCAGCCACCCGCCCAGGTTCTCGACGTCGCTCGTGTCGGTGCGGTCGAAGCGCAGCCAGGTGTCCTGGACCGCGTCCTCGGCCTCGCTGAGCGAACCCAGCATCCGGTAGGCCACCGCTTGCAGATGGGCCCGATGTTCCTCGAAACGGTCCGCCGTCGCCACGCTCTCCTCCACCGTGTCGGTGTCCCTTGCCCGGGTTCCCGCCGCCTCAGTGGGCCGCGGTGGTTTCGGTGAGCTCGCTCGGGCGGACGATGACGAAGCCCTCGCCGCTCAGCTTCAGCTGGACCGCCTCGCCGGAGCCGCCGCGGATCATCGAGCCGACCGACTGGGAGCGGTGCAGACCGGTCTCCAGCTGGGCGCTCCAGCCCACCACCGCGTCCGTGTCCACGTACACCGGGGACTGCGCGGTGACGGGTATGATGATCGGATTTCCGTCGCAGACCACGGCGAGCTTGCCGGTGCCGGTGAAGAGGCTGTTGAAGAGGCCGCCGCCGGTCATGCCGGCGCCCTTCACCATCTTGATCTCGTAGGACAGGGTCGGGTCGAAGCACAGGACGTTGCGGCCGTTGATGGTCAGGGCGTCGCCGGGCTCGAAGTCGATGATGAAGCAGTTGCCGGCCTGGTGCGCGAACCAGACGTCGCCCTGGCCGCGTACGGACATCAGCGCCAGGCCCTCGCCGGTGACGGCGCGCTTGAGCATGCCGCCGATGCCCTGGCCCTTGCGCTCGAACTGGAGGTTGCCGCGGAAAGCGACCATCGAGCCCTGGCGGGCCAGCATTTCACCGTTGACGGTGTACTTCACGGACTTGGCGTTCTGCAGGCTCATCCCGGGAGCGGCAGACGGCTGGGCCAGGTTCTCGGACGCAAAAAGATCGCTCTTCATGGGGAAGATCCTCACCTGGCCAGGACCCCTGCGGCATCATCCTGAAGGCGGAGGCTGGCATCCTTGGCGGGATGAGCAGCCAGCACACGAACGACACCACAGCCGCACCGGCGGTCGGGGCCGACAGCCCCTTCCGCCAGGAGCACGTCCTGCGCGACGAGTCACCGCAGTTCGTCCTTCCCCTGGTCGTGCACATCGAGAAGGCCGAACCGCCCGCGCGCACGGACGCGCTGGAGACGGCGGCCCGCGCGGTGCTGGTGCTGCTGAG
Organism: Streptomyces sp. NPDC060031; assembly: GCF_042736805.1. NCBI lineage: Bacteria > Bacillati > Actinomycetota > Actinomycetes > Kitasatosporales > Streptomycetaceae > Streptomyces > Streptomyces sp. NPDC060031. The sequence continues at coordinate 83,328 of NZ_JBHWVM010000008.1, read as the reverse complement.
CGACGAGCGGGCCGCCGGCGAGGGCGAGTGGGCCGAGGCCGTACGGGACTGGCAGGACGCGCGGATCCGCAAGGTGGTCCGGCGGGCGCGCGGGGCGGAGTGGCGCAAGGCGGGCACGCTGCCGGGCATCACGGTGCGGGGTGACACCTCGGAGGTACGGGTCTACCCGCCGGTGCCGCTGGACGGCTGGCCCAAGGAGCTCGCCAAGCTCCAGGTGTCGGGCACCGACCTGGACGACCCGGCTCCGCCCGCCCCGGTGGCTGCCGGGACCGTGGTGCTGTGGCTCAACCCGGACCTGGAGATGTCGGCCGGCAAGGCGATGGCCCAGGCCGGGCACGCCGCGCAGCTCGCCTGGTGGGAACTGACCGGGGCGGAGCGGGCCGCGTGGCGGGAGTCCGGTTTCCGCCTGGCGGTACGGACGGCCGCGCGCGAGCGGTGGGCGGAGCTGAGCGGGAGCGGGCTGCCGCTGGTGCGGGACGCGGGGTTCACGGAGATCGCGCCGGGCAGCGCCACGGTGATCGCCGACCATCCGGCGCTGCGGGCCCGGCTGTAGGCCGGCCGACTCCTTCGGATCTTGCCCTGCCGCGGGCGGATCCGGGGGGCCGGGAACCTCAAATGTTGCTCTGAACGTCCCCTCCGACGGTTGGCTCGACTCCGTCGGGGCCATGACACCGGCACACGGGCCGACGAGCACCGTCGAGGACCGACGAGGGGGGCGAGGGGACATGAAGCCCATGGCACGCCTGGGGGTGGGCATCGGCTGGCGGCCCGAGATCGCGGAAGCGGTGGAACGGCTGCCGGGTCTGGACTGGGTCGAGGTGGTGGCCGAGAACATCTGCCCGGGACACCTGCCGGCCTCGCTGCTGAGGCTGCGCGAGCGCGGGGTCGGCGTGGTGCCGCACGGCGTCTCGCTGGGGCTCGGCGGCGCCGACCGGCCGGACGCGGGCAGGCTGGCCGCGCTCGGCGAGCGGGCGGTGGCGCTGGGGGCGCCGCTGGTGACCGAGCACATCGCCTTCGTTCGGACCTCCTCGCCCGAGCTGGAGGCCGGGCACCTGTTGCCGGTGCCGCGGACCCGGGACGCGCTGGACGTGCTCTGCGAGAACGTGCGGATCGCCCAGGACGCGCTGCCCGTGCCGCTGGCGCTGGAGAACATCGCCGCGCTGATCCCCTGGCCCGGGGAGGAACTGACGGAGGGCCAGTTCCTGACCGAGCTGGTGGAGCGGACGGGGGTGCGGCTGCTGATCGACGTGGCGAACCTGCACACCAACCGCGTCAACCGGGGCGAGGACCCGTCGGCCGTACTGGACGCGATCCCGCTGGAGGCGCTCGCGTACGTGCACGTGGCGGGCGGGATGGAGCGCGGCGGAGTCTGGCACGACACCCACGCGCACCCGGTCCCGCCGGTGGTGCTGGACGTGCTGGCGCAGCTGCGCCGACGGGTGGATCCGCCGGGGGTCCTGCTGGAGCGGGACGACGACTTCCCGCCGGAGGCGGAACTCGCCGCCGAACTGGCCCGGATCCGGGCCGTGGCCGACACCGGTGCGCCCGGGACGGGCGCCGCCGGGGCCGGTGCGAGCAGGGCCGGTACGAGCAGGGCCGGTACGAGCAGGGCCGGTGCGGCCGAATCCGGTCCGACCGACGGCGGCGGCGGGGAGTGCGGCGGCGGCGTCGACAGCGGGCGCGCGCGGGTTCGCGTGGGGCTGGAGCAGGGGGCGCTGCTGTCGGCCCTGGTGGCCGGGACGCCCGTGCCCGAGGGCTTCGACCGGCAGCGGGTACGGGTGCAGTCGCGCGCGCTCGCCGCCAAGCGGGCCGGGGTCGTGGCCCGGCTGGCGCCCGAGCTGCCCGGGATCCTGGGCGGCGAGGAGGCGTACCGCGAGGCCTTCCTCGGGTATGCCCGCCACCGGCCGATGACCGCCGGGTACCGCCGCGACGCGCTGAACTTCGCCGAGCACCTGCTGATCCGGGACCTGCCCGCCGATCCGGCCGCCCGCCGCCGGCTCACCGCCTGGTGGCAGGACCGGGCCGGGGCCCGGCCGCCGCGCCGCGTCGCGCGCTGGGCCCGGGCGCTCGTGGGGAGAGCGGCATGATCCTCCTCGCCCTCGCCGTCTGGACCGGCGTCATCGTCTCCACCGTCCTCCTCTTCCGCGGGCTGCGCGGTTCCCGGCCGGCCTCCGCCGGTCCCGCCCCGCGGCTGCACGACCTGTCCGAGGCCGCGTTCCTGTCGGGCGGCCCCGGCAACGTCGTGGACACCGCGCTGGTCTCGCTGCTCGGGGACACCCGGATGGTGGGCGGCGGCGGCCCCGGGATCGTCCAGGTACGCCCCGGGGCGCGGGCCGCCGACCCCGCCGAGCGGGCGGTGCTCCAGGCGTACCGGGACGCACCCTCGGGGTGGCTCTACCAGGTGCGGTACGCCGCCATGCTCGACCCGGCCGTCCAGGAGACCGGGGACGCGCTGGCCGCGCGCGGGCTGATCTCCCTGCCCGGCTCCGGGCGCAAGTGGCGCCGGTGGGGGGTGGCCCAGGCGGTGGTGTGCGGGGTGCTGGTGCCGCTGTCGCTGCCGCTCACCTTCATCGCCCTCGTCCTGGACTCCGGCCCGCAGGTCCCGTTCATCGTCATGGTGTTCCCCGTGCTGCTGGGCGGGGTGGTCATGGGCGCCGCGGGCGCCGCACGGGCCAAGCAGCGGGTCACCCCGGCGGGGCAGGCCGCGCTGCGCGAGATCCGCGCCCAGTACCTGGGCGACCGGACCTCGCACGTCCAGATCGCGCTGTTCGGGCTGCGCGGCCTGCGCGACCCGTATCTGCGCGAGCAGCTCGTGCCCGCGGCCCGCGGTACCCGGCTGGCGGCGGCCCAGTACCGGTCCCGGCCCGGCTCCCGGCCCACACCCCGCGCCACCGGCTGGGACAGCTCCCCGACGGCGGCGGCCGAGGTGGTCCCGGTCGTCTGGTGCGCGGGCGCCGACGGCGGCGGATCGGGCGCAGGCTCCGGCTCCGGTTGCGGCTCCTCCGGTGGCGGCTGCGGGTCCTCCGGCAGCGGTTGCGCATCCCCGGGCAGCAGCTGCGGGTCCTCCGGCAGCAGTTGCGGATCCTCCTCCAGCAGCTGCGCGAGCAGTGGTTCGAGCTGTTCCAGCAGCTCCAGTTGCGGTGGTTCGTCCAGTTCCAGCTGTAGCAGCAGCTCCTGACAGTCCATCACGGACCTGTCACGAGGTGCTCACACATCGGCAGCACTCCGTACCCGAACGATCGCCGTCCGATAAAAAACGATCATGTTCTGGGTCCTGTTCCTCCTCTTGGCCTGGGCAGGGGTGCTGATCTCGTGCACCCGCCTCCTGAGAGCGGCCACCGAAGTCGCGGAGCCCGCATCCGCCGACGCCATCACGCACCACCACGACGAGCTGAACCTGTACGAGGCCGCCTACCTCGCCGGCGGCCCGCGGCGGGTGGCCGAGCTGACGCTGCTCTCCATGCAGCGCCAGCACCGGCTGCTGCTCGCCCACACCGGCTGGGCCACCGTGCTCGACCCGGTCGGACGCGATCCGCACGAGTGGTCCGCGCTCGTCGCGTTCGGACCCGACGGGCAGTCCCCGGTGGCGTCCATACGCACGGCCGTGGCCGAGGACGCGGCCGTACGGGCCCTCGCGGAGCGGCTCGGCGAGGCGGGCCTCGCACTGGACGGCGGGCCCGGGCGGAGGGTGTACGACGCGGTCCGCTCGGTCCGCCGGGCCACCCTCCTGATCCTCGCCATGATGGCGGCCGCGCTCTGCGTCCCCTCGGACGGGACCTCGGACGGAACCTCGGCCGGGATGATGCTGAGCTGGTTCGCGCTGCCGCTGATCCTGGCCCTGGGGTGTCTGGCCATCGCGCGCTTCGAGGGCCACCAGAACTCGCCCTGGGCCTCACCCGACGGGCAGCGGCTGCTGCTCTCGCTCGACCGCGAGCGCGGCCGCAGGGGCTCGCTCACCGCGGTGGCCGTGCGAGGGCTCGGCGCGGTCACGGATCCCGGGCTGCGGGCGGCCCTCGAGTACGGCAAGCGGGGAACGGTCCCCCGGCAACGGGGGGATTGAGGGCGACACCCGTCAGTGATCCTTTACAGGGACCCGGCCCAAGCCTTTCATCGGACGACACGATGAGATGGAAGGGCCGTCATGCGGACGAAGCTCGCACGCCGCGCAGCCGCCGCGGCGGCTCTCTGCCTCACCCTGTGCTCCCCCGCCCCGGCCCGGGCGGCCGCGGATCCGGCCCCGGACAGCGCCGTGGCCGCGGCGGGTGCGGAGCTGGCCGCCCGGGCGGCGGCCGTCGCGGGCCTCGACTTCCGCCCCTGCCCCGCCGTCGAGGACCTCCCCGACCCCGTCCGCTGCGCCACCCTGCGGGTCCCGCTCGACTACGCCCGCCCCCGCGGCCCGCAGCTCTCGCTCACCGTCAGCCGCGCCACGGCGACCGGCGCCGGGCCCGCCGCCGGCGCCCGCGAGAGCGCCCGCCAGGGCTCCCTCGTCTACAACCCCGGCGGCCCCGGTGCCTCCGGCATGTTCTTCCCCCTCGTGGCCGGCCTCCCCGAGTGGAGGCGCGTCGCCGCCGCCTACGACCTCGTCGGCTACGCCCCGCGCGGGGTCGGCCGCTCGGGCCCGCTCTCCTGTCAGGACCCCGCCGAGTACGCCGCGGCCCCGACGCAGGTCCCGCCCGCCCCGTCCCCGCAGTACAAGCGCGAACGCGTCGCCGCCGCGCAGGCCTACGCCCGCGGCTGCGCGCGGCGGGCCGGCGCGGACCTCGCGTACTACACGACCCTGAACAACGTCCGCGACCTGCACGTGCTGCGCGCCGCGCTCGGCGATGCGCGGCTGAACTTCATGGGCGCCTCGTACGGCACCTACCTCGGCGCGGTCTACGCCACGCTCTACCCGGGCCACGTCCGCCGGATGGTCTTCGACTCGGCGGTCAACCCCGACCCGGGCCGCGTCTGGTACCGCAACAACCTGGACCAGGCGCGCGGCTTCGAGCGCCGCTGGGCGGACTTCCGCGCCTGGGCGGCCCGCCACCACGACGCGTACGGCCTCGGGACCACCCCGCGGGCCGTGCAGGCGAGCTACGAGCGCGTCCGGGCCGCGGTGGCCCGTACTCCGGCGGGCGGAGTCGTGGGGACCGGCGAACTGCACTCCGCGTACCTGCGGACCGCGTACTACGACGAGGTCTGGCCCGACCGGGCCGCGGCCCTGGCCGCCTTCCTGCGCGGCGATCCGGGCCCGCTCGTCCGGCAGGCCGCGCCGGACCCGGGCTCGGCGGCCGAGGGCGAGAACACGACGGCCGTGTACACGGCGGTGCTGTGCAACGACGCCCCCTGGCCCGCGGATTGGGAGACCTGGGACCGCGACAGCACCGAGCTGGCGCGTGCGGCCCCGTTCGAGACCTGGGCCAACGCCTTCCTCAACCTGCCGTGCGCGTACTGGCCGGTCAGCGAGCGGCAGCGGCCGGTGGCGGTGGGCGGCCGGCCGGCCGCACTCCCCCGGACGCTCGTCGTCGCGGCGGAGCGGGACGGGGCGACCCCGTACCCGGGCGCCCTGGAGCTGCAACGGCGGCTCGGCGCCGGGGCCGCGCTGGTGACGGAGGAGGGGGCGGGCACCCACGGGGTGGTCGGCGGACGCAATGACTGCGTGGACCGTCACGTGGAGCGGTATCTCCTCACGGGTGACACCCGAGGACGGCGCATCACGTGCGCGCCGCATCCGGAGCCCGCACCGGTGTCGCTGGACGACCGGGCAGCGAGCGCCCGCAGGGCACTGCTGCCGCCGGTCGTCTGAACTTCCGGGCGGGATCTCCGGCTGCGTCGTTTCGGGGGCAGGGCCTCCCGATCCACCGGAGGAGCTCACCTGACGGTGTGGTCGTCCTCCGGCCCTTCCCCCCAGGGGAGGTCTCAGGCGAGTCCGGCCACCAGATCGGCGACGGACTTGCGGCGTCCGGTGTAGAAGGGCACCTCTTCACGGACGTGCATACGGGCCTCGGAGGCGCGCAGGTGACGCATGAGGTCGACGATGCGGTAGAGCTCGTCGGCCTCGAAGGCCAGCAGCCACTCGTAGTCGCCCAGCGAGAAGGAGGCGACGGTGTTGGCGCGCACGTCCGGGTAGCCGCGGGCCATCTTGCCGTGGTCGGCGAGCATGCGGCGGCGGTCCTCGTCGGGCAGCAGGTACCAGTCGTAGCTGCGCACGAAGGGGTAGACGCTGACGTAGTCGCGGGCGGTCTCGTCGGCCAGGAAGGCCGGGATGTGCGACTTGTTGAACTCGGCGGGGCGGTGCAGGGCCATGTTCGACCACACCGGCTCCAGCGCGCGGCCCAGCTTGGTGCGGCGGAAGAGGTTGTACGCGCCCTGCAGCTCGTCCGCGGTTTCCGCGTGCCACCAGATCATGATGTCCGCGTCGGCGCGCAGGCCGGAGACGTCATAGGTGCCGCGGACGGTGATGTCCTTGGCGGCCAGCTGGTCGAACAGCTCCTGGACCTCGTCGGCGTAGCCGGCGCGGTCCTCCGGGAGGACGTCCTTCAGCTTGAAGACGGACCACAGGGTGTAGCGGATGACCTCGTTGAGGTCCTTCGCCTTCTTCCCCGCGTTGGGAATCTTCTCTGGTGCAGTCATGTGCCTATTGTCCCGTGTGCCGATCAGTGGTCTGTGCCAGGGGTGCCCAACGTGGCCATCACCACGTCCGCGGCCCGGACGGCGCTCGCGATGCACGCCGGGATGCCGACCCCGTCGTACAGCGCACCGCACACCGCGAGGCCGGGGAGGGCCGCGACGGCGGCGCGGATCCTGGCCACGCGGTCGAGGTGACCGACCGGGTACTGGGGCAGTCCGCCGTCCCAGCGGGTGACGGTGGACGCGACCGGCCGGGCCGCCAGGCCCACGGCCTCGCCGAGGTCGCCGAGCGAGACCTCGACGAGCTCCGCGTCCTCGCGCCCGAGCACGGCCTCGTCGCCGTGCCGGCCCACCGAGGTGCGCAGCAGGAAGAGCTCGGGATCGGCCCCGGCCCAGGACCACTTGTTGCTGGAGAAGGTCGACGCCTTGATGGTCCGGCCGTCCACGGGCGGTACGAGGAAGCCGCTCGCGCCGCCGCCGGTGATGCCGGCCGGCAGGTCGGAGCGCCGGAAGGCCATGGTGATCAGCGCCATGGACGCGTACTCGACCCCGCGCAGCTCGGCGGCCGCCGCGGGCGCGAGGGCCGCCAGGAGCCGGGCGGCGGGTTCCGCGGGGGTGGCGAGGACCACGGCGTCGGCCTCGATGACCTCCGCGTCGGCGACCACCCGCCAGGTGCCTTCGGCGCTACGGGTCAACTCGCGCACGGGGGTGTCGCGCAGGATCCGGGCCCCGGCCGCCCGGCAGGCCTCGGCCACGGCGATCGGGAGCCGGCCGATGCCGCCGTCGATGCCCGCGAAGACGGGGCCGCCCTGCTGGGGGTGGAGCGCCGCCTGGTGCTGCAGTTCCCGTACGCCGTCGCCCAGTGAGGCGTGCGTACGGGCGGCCGCGAAGAGCTGGGGCACGGCGGCCCGCATGGAGATGCGGTAGGCGTTGCCGGCGTAGACCCCGCCGAGCAGGGGCTCCACCAGCCGGTCGACGACCTCGTGGCCGAGACGGGCGGCGACGTACTCGCCGACGGCGACGTCCTCTCCGATCTCGGCGGGCGGCAGGGCGCGTTCGGCCTCGATCCGGGCCAGGCCCTCGGCGGAGAGGACTCCGGAGGCGGCGAGCGGCCCCAGGTCCCCGGGCACGCCCATGACGTGGCCGCGCGGCATGGGCCGCAGCGCGCCGCGGGTCCACAGGTGGGCGGTGGCGGTGGCGGGCGGCTGGAGGGCCTCGCCGAGGCCGACCGCGCGGGCGAGTTCGAGGGCTTCGGGGCGGCGGGCGAGCACGGATTCGGCGCCGAGGTCGACGGGGGCGCCGGCGAGTTCGCCGGCGAGCAGCTTGCCGCCGAGGCGCGGGCCGGCTTCCAGGAGCGTGACGCGGGCGCCGTCGGCGAGCAGCCGGTGCGCCGCGGCGAGTCCCGCGATGCCGCCGCCGATGACGACGACGTGGCCGGGTCCGTGGCCGGGTCCGTGGCCCGGACCGTGGCCGGCCTGCTGATCCGTACGCGCGTCCGCTTCGTGCATGCGCACATCGTCTCAGACCGAGCTCGGACCGATCACCGAGGCCGGACCGTGACCGCTTCGGGACCGCCTCGCAACCGCGCGGGCGAAACCCGCGGCGGGACTCCGTACGTCCCATCGGCGACATCAGCCGCATTCTCGGGGGGTATTCAGCGATGCACACCCAGAACATCCAGCGCATGCAGTACAGACGGCGATCCGCGGCGGCCCTGGCCGCCCTCTCGCTGGCCGGGGCGCTCGCGCTCACCGGATGCAGCGCCGGCGGCGACGCCTCGGCCGGCAAGGCGGCGGACGTGGCGGCGCCCCGCCCAGACGGCGAGGCGGCGAAGGGCGCGGCGGGCGCCGCGGCGGCGCCCGCGGCGGCGGACAAGGGCCAGTCGCCCGCCTCCGCCCGGGCGCAGATCATCCGTACGGCGACGCTGAGCGTCGAGACGGCGGACGCGCAGAAGGCGACGGCGGCGGCCCGGACGGCGGCCGAGAACGCGGGCGGCTACGTCGGCAACGAGACCACCAAACGCGACGCCGACGGCCTGATGACCTCGACCGTGACCCTGCGCGTGCCGGGCGACCGCTTCGACGCGGTGCTCGGCGCGATGGAGGGCAGCGGGAAGCTGCTCGACCGGAAGGTCGAGGCGCAGGACGTGACCCAGAAGGTCGCGGACACCGACAGCCGGGTCAAGTCGCAGCAGGCGAGCGTGGCACGGGTGCGGGACATGATGGAGAAGGCCTCGGGGTTGGGCGACGTCGTCACGCTGGAGAGCGAGCTCGCCAAGCGCCAGTCGGACCTGGAGTCGCTGCTGGCCCAGCAGACGGCGCTGAAGGACCAGACCTCGCTGGGCACGATCACGCTGACCTTCTCGGAGCCGGCCGAGCCGATGGTGCGGGCCGGGGAGAAGAAGGACGAGGAGCCGACCTTCCTGGGCGCCCTGAAAGCCGGGTGGAACGTCTTCACGCAGATCGTGCGGTACCTGACGGTGGCGTTCGGCGCGCTGCTCCCGTTCGCGCTGACGGCCGGCGCCGTGGTGCTGGGCCGGCGGCTGTTTCGCAAGTGGCGCCCGGCGAAGCCGAAGGCGGGCCCGGTGGCGAAGCGGGTCCCGGCGGCGCGCGAGGCGGACCCGGTGGACCCGGTGGACCCGGTGGACCTCCGGAACTGAACACGCATTCGCCCGTAGCGTGGTCGCGACGGCGGCGACGACAAAGGACGGTGCGGGCGATGGCGACGGAACGACTGGTGGTGGTCGGCGGGGACGCGGCGGGGATGTCCGCCGCGTCACAGGCCCGGCGGCTCAAGGGACCGGCGGAGCTGGAGATCGTGGCCTTCGAGCGGGGGCACTTCACCTCGTACTCCGCGTGCGGGATCCCGTACTGGATCGGCGGCGCGGTCGCGGAGCGGGACGACCTGATCGCCCGCACCCCGCAGGAGCACCGGGCGCGGGACATCGACCTGCGCACGCGTACGGAGGTGCTGGAGCTGGACATCGCCGGGAGCCGGGTCCGCGCCCGCGATCTGGACACCGGAGCCGACTCGTGGACGGACTACGACAAGCTCGTCCTGGCGACCGGCGCCCGCCCGGTCCGCCCGCGGCTCCCGGGCATCGGCGCGCACGGCGTCCACGGCATCCAGACCCTGGACGACGGCCAGCGCCTGATGGGCACTTTGGAGCGGACGCGGGGCCGCCGGGCGGTCGTGGTCGGCGCGGGCTACATCGGCGTGGAGATGGCGGAGGCCCTGGTCGGGCGGGGCTACGAGGTGACCGTGCTGCACCGCGGCCAGCAGCCCATGGCCACGCTGGACCCGGACATGGGCGGCCTGGTGCACACCGCGATGAACGGCATGGGGATCCGTACGGTGTCCCGCGCCGAGGTGACGAAGATCCTCACCGACGAGGAGGGCCGGGCCGTCGCGGTGGCCACGGCGGCGGGCGGGGAGTACCCGGCGGACGTGGTCGTCCTCGGCATCGGCGTGGAGCCCCGCACCGCGCTCGCCCGCGCCGCGGGCCTGCCGCTGGGCGAGTCGGGCGGCATCCTCACGGACCTGTCGATGCGGGTGCGGGGGCACGAGAACATCTGGGCGGGCGGCGACTGCGTGGAGGTCCTGGACCTGATGGCGGGCCGCACCCGGCACATCCCGCTGGGCACCCACGCCAACAAGCACGGGCAGGTCATCGGCTCGGGCGTGGGCGGCGGCTACGCCACCTTCCCCGGGGTGGTCGGCACGGCGGTCAGCAAGGTCTGCGACCTGGAGATCGCCCGTACGGGGCTGCGCGAGCGGGACGCGCTGGAGGCGGGCCTGCGCTTCGTGACCGCGACGATCCGCTCGACGAACACGGCGGGCTACTACCCGGGCGCGGCGGAGATGACGGTGAAGATGCTGGCGGAACGCCGCACGGGCCGGCTCCTCGGCGTACAGATCGTCGGCGGCGCGGGCTCCGCGAAGCGCGTGGACGTCGCGGCGGTGGCCCTGACGGCGGGCATGACGGTCGACCAGCTCGTCTCCCTGGACCTGGGCTACGCCCCACCGTTCTCCCCGGTCTGGGACCCGATCCTGGTGGCGGCCCGCAAGGCGGTCTCGGCGGTCCGCGCGGCGGGGGTCTAGCCCGCTACTCGCGCGGTGCTCGCGCGGCGACGAGTTCGGAGCGGGTCAGTTCCAGGAGGCGGCCCGTCCAGTTCCGGCCGCGGGGGCCCTCCTCGCGCCAGAAGGGTGCGTCGGAGATGCCGGTGCAGGTGATGGCCGACTGCCCCGTGGCGACCAGCAGCTGCGCCAGTCGCGGGTGTTGGTCGAACTTGGCCCTCAGCAGGCCGGCCATGACCGCGAGCCGCACCTCGGGCCAGTCCGGGCGCCGCGGCGCCCGTCCGCCGAGCTCCTGGGCCTCGCGGGCGGTCGCGGCGGCGCGGATCCGGTCGTGGTCGGCCCGGTCGGCGGCGGACAGGGCCCAGTACCCGTGGAGCACGGTGGGGTAGGTCTGCCCCGCGTACGTGCAGGGGGCGTCGTAGTCGTTGCGGAGCGCGAAGTCGCCCGGCCCGGCCGGCCAACCCTGCGGATACACGCTCTCGCGGAGGACGAGCGGGGGCTCGGGGGCGCCGGGCGGGGCGTCGGCGTACCGGACGGCCGACCGGGCCTCGGCCTGCTCGTCGCCCGCGTCGCGATCGGCGAAGTAGGCGAGGGCGGCTTCGTGCAGCTCCCGCGTCGCCACCGGACCGTCCCCGTCCACGGCCTGCCCGAGGTCGGTCACCAGGATCCGCAGCGGCCGGTCCTGGCGGTCCATGTCACCCAGGACGTAGACCCGCAGGTGGGCGGGGACGGCGAGGTACGCGTCCCGGAGCAGGGACCGGCCGGCCGGCGTGGGATTGCGCCGGTAGGCCCGGACGGCCTCCAGGAGCAGGTCGCCGGTCGTGGGCCGGCCCGCCAGCCGGGCGATCTCGTCGGCGGCGTCCAGGAGGAAGCTCTCGTCGGTCCGCGTCTCGGGTTCGCGCGACTGCCACTTCGAGGGCCCGACGGTCCGTTGCCGCCCACCCGGCGGGTCCAGGGCGACCTTCCCCGAGGCAAGCAGCCCGCCGAGGCCGGGCAGGTCCGTCGCCTCGTACCGCCCGAGGGTGATCCTGCCGTCCGCGTACACGAAGAGGTTCTCGGGGAAGGGCTCGCCCCCTGTCTCGTACCTGCGCCAGACCAGGCACCAGGACCCGTCGATGCTCTCCCCGTCGGACATGCGAAACGTCGGCCCGTGCCATGTCATGCACGGCACAGTACCGACGTCGTCGAAGCCTCGGCTCAGCGGGCCGTCTTGGTGTGGACGTAGTCCACCAGGCGGGTCAGGGCGTCCGGATCCGTCGTGGGCAGGACGCCGTGGCCCAGGTTGAAGATGTGGCCCTCCAGGCCGGACGCGGCGGAGAGGACCTCGTCCGTCTTGGCCTCCACGGCCTGCGTGGTGGAGAAGAGGACCGCCGGGTCCAGGTTGCCCTGGAGCGCCTTGCCCGGGCCGACCCGGCGGACGGCCTCGTCCATCGGGACGCGCCAGTCGACGCCCATGACGTCCGCGCCGGCCTCGCCCATCAGGCCGAGCAGCTCGCCCGTGCCCACGCCGAAGTGGATGCGCGGGACCCCGTACGAGGCGACCGACTCGAAGACCTTCGCCGACGCCGGCATCACCGAGCGGCGGTAGTCGGCCGGGGCCAGGGCGCCGACCCAGGAGTCGAAGAGCTGGACGGCCGAGACGCCGGCCTCGATCTGGACCTTGAGGAAGGCCGAGGTGATCTCGGCGAGGCGGTCCAGGAGGTCGGCCCACAGCTCCGGGTCCCCGTACATGAGGGCCTTGGTGTGCTCGTGGTTCTTGGAGGGGCCGCCCTCGACGAGGTAGCTCGCGAGGGTGAAAGGCGCACCCGCGAATCCGATCAACGGCGTGGAGCCCAGTTCACCCGTGAGCATGCCGATCGCCTCGGTGACGTAACCGACGTCCTCGGGGGTGAGGTCGCGCAGCTGTGCGAGGTCCTCGCGGCGGCGGATCGGCTGGGCGACGACCGGGCCGATGCCCGGCTTGATGTCCAGGTCGACGCCGATGGCCTTCAGCGGGACCACGATGTCGGAGAAGAAGATCGCCGCGTCCACGTCGTGGCGGCGCACCGGCTGGAGGGTGATCTCCGTGACCAGGTCGGGGCGCATGCAGGATTCCAGCATCTGCGTGCCCTCGCGCAGCTTGCGGTACTCGGGGAGGGAGCGCCCGGCCTGCCGCATGAACCACACCGGGGTGTGCGGCACCGGCTCCCGCCGGCACGCCTTCAGGAAGGCGGAATCGTACGTCTGACTCGGCTGGCCCTGGAATGGGGTCTCCCCAGCGCCGGCGGAGCCGTGCGCGAGGGGAAGGTCGTTGGCGCTCACAACTCAAATCTTCGCACGTATGAAGAAGTGCCCGGCCCGGCGCGGGTGTCCCTGCGTCGTACGGGCGTCCGCTGCGCCTAGTCTTCCCCGCATGGCTGCGGCTCAGGGACGATTTTCAGATGGCGCTGACGGTGTGGACAGCGCGAAGGAGAGCTCCGTCCCGCTCCCGTTCCGGCGGGCGGTCGACGGCTTGAAGAAGGCGCGGCTACGGCCGGGGATCGAGATCGACCCCACGAAACCGCCGCAGAGACTGGCCCCGCACGCCTACGCGCTGGAGGCGGCGGTCGTCGACGGCGAGGAGGACCTGGCCGACGGCCGGCTCATCCTGCTCCACGACCCCGCGGGGCACGACGCCTGGCAGGGGACCTTCCGGCTGGTGACGCTCGTACGGGCGGAACTGGAGCCGGAGATGGCCGCGGACCCGCTCCTCCCGGAGGTGTGCTGGTCCTGGCTGACGGGGGCGCTGGACGCGCGCGGGCTGACGTACGGGGAGGCGAGCGGGACCGTGACCATGGCGAGCTCGCACTACTTCGGCGGGCTCTCGGAGCGGCGGCCGGCCACCCAGATCGAGATCAGGGCCTCGTGGACGCCCCGCGAGGGGGTGGGCGGGGTGCCGGACACCTCGGCGCACCTGTCGGCCTGGTGCGAGCTGCTGTGCCAGATCGCGGGGCTGCCGCCGGTGGGGCCGACGGAGACGGTCACGGGTGTGGTGTCCCTGCCACAACGGCGGGGTCCGCACCACCCGTAGGTGTGAAGCCGGACGGCCGCCGGGTGAGGCGGCCGTCCGGGCTCCCGGGGCGGCCCAGTTGGCGAGGATCGACCGATCAAACCCGTAACGGTGTGCCAAAACGGGGCATCCGTTGTGGGCTTCTGATCACCCGATGATCGATCGTGCGTCCGAATTGCCCGAATTGTTACTCACCAAATCGTGATCATTCCCTAAAGCCGGGCGGGTGACGTGCCGAAGGAGTCAGTGACCATCCGCACGGTTCGCACCGGCTTCCTTCCCCGAGCCGGCCGTCCCGCCACTCCCCCAGGAGGCCTAGGTGTCCGTTCTTCTCGAGCAGCCCGCAAGCCTGGTCGCCTACCGCCCGAACAAGCCGACGGCCATGGTCGTCGTGGCCGACCCGCGCGTCCGTTCCACCGTGACCCGCCATCTGTGGGCCCTCGGAGTACGTGACGTGATCGAGGCGTCGTCCATCGCGGAGGCCCGCCCCCGCGTCGGCAGCCCGCGCGACATCTGCGTGGCCGACGTACACCTGCCCGACGGTTCCGGTCTCACCCTGCTCTCCGAGACCCGGGCCGCCGGCTGGCCGAACGGCCTGGCCCTGTCCGCCGCCGACGACATCGGCGCCGTGCGCAACGCCCTCGCGGGCGGAGTGAAGGGCTACGTCGTCACCGGTACGCGGACCAACATCGGGCTCCCCTCCCGGCCCGGCGCCGCCCCCATCGGCGCTGCCGCCGCCCGTATGCACCGCCGCCCCCCGGGTGCCCCGAGCCACCCGGGCGGCTACCGAGAGCTCTCCGGCCGCGAGGTCGAGGTCCTGCGCCTCGTCGCGGAGGGCCAGTCCAACAAGGCCATCGGCGTCTCGATGGGCCTGTCCGCCCTGACCGTCAAGTCCCACCTCGCCCGGATCGCCCGCAAGCTGGGCACCGGCGACCGGGCCGGGATGGTCGCCGTCGCACTGCGGACCGGGATCATCCACTGATTTCGCCCGCGGACTCCCGGGCGAACTCCCGGGGAACCCGGGGGAAACGTCCGCCCTTCCCCTTCGCGCCCGTCGCCGGAACGTTCCGGCGACGGGCGCGTCGTATCCACGGATACCCTTGAGCGGTGACCGACGCCCAAGAGACCGCAGCAGACCTGCGCACCACCACCGGGGGCGGCCCCCCGGACGACGTCGATATTCCGTCCGATGGGCTGCCGATTCCCTTGCTGGAGCCCCGCGAGGGGATCCCTCCGGTGGTCGCCGACGCGGACGCGCTCGCCCGGGTGGTCGCGGCCTTCGCCGCGGGCACCGGACCCGTCGCCGTCGATGCCGAGCGCGCCTCCGGATACCGCTACGGGCAGCGCGCCTATCTCGTGCAGCTGCGCCGCGAGGGCGCGGGCTCCGCGCTCATCGACCCGGTGGGCTGCCCCGACCTGAGCGCGCTGGGCGAGGCCCTGTCCGGTACGGAGTGGATCCTGCACGCCGCGACCCAGGACCTGCCCTGCCTGCGCGAAATAGGCATGGTGCCCACCTCCCTGTTCGACACCGAGCTGGCCGGCCGGCTGGCGGGATTCCCGCGGGTCGGACTCGGCGCGATGGTCGAGAGCGTGCTCGGCTACGCGTTGGAGAAGGGCCACTCCGCCGTCGACTGGTCCACCCGGCCGCTCCCCGAGCCGTGGCTGCGCTACGCCGCGCTCGACGTGGAGCTGCTGGTGGACCTGCGCGACGCGCTGGAGAAGGAGCTGGACCGCCAGGGCAAGCTCGACTGGGCCCGGCAGGAGTTCGACGCCATCGCCGCCGCACCGCCCGCCCCGCCGCGCAAGGACCCGTGGCGTCGCACCTCCGGCATGCACAAGGTGCGCCGGCGCCGTCAGATGGCCGTCGTACGGGAGCTGTGGGAGTCGCGGGACCGGATCGCGCAGCGCCGTGACGTGTCGCCCGGCAAGGTGCTCGGCGACGCCGCGATCGTCGAGGCCGCGCTCGCCCTCCCGCTCAACGTGCACGCCCTGTCCGCCCTGCCCGGCTACGGGCAGCGGATGGGCCGGCGCCAGCTGGACCAGTGGATGGCCGCCGTCGACCGGGCGAGGGCCCTGCCCGAGAACGAGCTGCCGCAGCCGGGGGCGAGCCCGGCCGGTCCGCCGCCGCCGCGCTCCTGGGCCGACAAGGACCCCGCGGCCGCGGCCCGGCTGTCGGCGGCACGGGCCGCCGTCTCCGCGCTGGCGGAGGGGCTGAACCTGCCGCAGGAGAACCTGATCACCCCGGACACGGTCCGCCGGCTGTGCTGGGAGCCGCCGCAGCGGCTGGAGGCCGACGCGGTGGCGCAGGCCCTGACGGCCTACGGCGCCCGCCCCTGGCAGATCGAGCAGGTGACGGACGCACTGGTCACGGCCCTGGCGGCCACCGACTGACGTTCCCGCTCCCACGCGCAGTGCACTCCAAGAGCCCCCGGCCCCGGCCGGGGGCTCTTCTCGCGTCCGCCTCCGGCCGGGCTCAGGCGCCCGGGGGCAGAGTGTGACCTTCGCCGCTCCGGCCGGAGGGGGTGTCCACATGGGTTACCCGCAAGTAGCATGGGGCAGGTGAGCGCACGCTCAGCGGTATCCGCCGAGCGTGCCCCCGCGCAGCAGTGCACACCCGCACCTGGAGGAGAGCCAACGTGCCTCGTACCGTCAGGGACGTCGTCTTCGTCGACGGCGTCCGCACCCCGTTCGGCAAGGCGGGCCCGAAGGGCATCTACCACGAGACCCGCGCCGACGACCTCGTCGTGAAGGCGATCCGGGAGCTGCTGCGCCGCAACCCGGACCTGGACCCCGCGAAGATCGACGAGGTCGCCATCGCCGCGACCACGCAGATCGGCGACCAGGGCCTCACGCTGGGCCGCACGGCCGGCATCCTCGCGGGCCTCCCGCAGTCCGTCCCGGGCTACTCCATCGACCGCATGTGCGCCGGCGCGCTCACCGCCGTGACCGCCGTCGCGGGCGGCGTGGCCTTCGGTGCGTACGACGTCGCCCTCGCCGGCGGTGTCGAGCACATGGGCCGCCACCCCATGGGCGAGGGCGTCGACCCGAACCCGCGCTTCGTCTCCGAGAAGCTGGTCGACGAGTCCGCCCTGTTCATGGGCATGACCGCCGAGAACCTGCACGACCGGTACCCGACGATCACCAAGCTCCGCGCCGACGAGTACGCCGTGCGCTCGCAGGAGAAGGCCGCCAAGGCGTACGCCGACGGCAAGATCCAGCAGGACCTGGTGCCGATCTCGGTGCGCAACACCAACGAGGCGGCGGGTGAGACGGGCTGGGGCCTGGTCACCTCCGACGAGCCGATGCGCCCGGGCACCACCCTGGAGAACCTGGCCGGCCTCAAGACCCCGTTCCGTACCCACGGCCGGGTCACCGCGGGCAACGCCGCCGGTCTCAACGACGGTGCCACCGCCGCGATCATCGCGTCCGAGGACTTCGCCCGGGAGAACAACCTCCCGGTCAAGATGCGCCTCGTCTCGTACTCCTTCGCGGGTGTCGAGCCGGAGGTCATGGGCTACGGCCCGATCCCGGCCACCGAGAAGGCCCTCGCCCAGGCCGGCCTGTCCATCGAGGACATAGGCCTGTTCGAGGTCAACGAGGCCTTCGCGGTCCAGGTCCTCGCGTTCCTGGAGCACTACGGCATCGCCGATGACGACGCCCGCGTGAACCAGTACGGCGGCGCGATCGCCTTCGGCCACCCGCTGGCCTCCTCCGGCGTCCGTCTGATGACGCAGCTGGCCCGCCAGTTCGAGGAGCAGCCGCACGTCCGCTACGGCCTGACCACCATGTGCGTCGGCTTCGGCATGGGCGCCACCGTCATCTGGGAGAACCCGCACTTCAACACCGAGGGAGACTCCAAGTGAGCACCACCACTGAGCTCCTGAAGGGCGCGGCCGAGCTGTTCCCGGACGAGGTCGTCACGCAGGCGCACGTCCGCCACCTGGACCTGCCCTTCGGCGCCGGGCGCTTCGCGCTCGTCACGCTGGACAACGGCCTGGACCACACCAAGCCGACCACCTTCGGCCCGCAGTCCCTCGCCAACCTGAACGCGGCGATCGACCAGGTCGAGCAGGAGGCCATCGCGGGCTCCATCGTCGGCGCGGGCATCACCGGCAAGCCGTTCATCTTCGCGGTCGGCGCCGACCTCAAGGGCGTCGAGCTGCTGAAGAAGCACGATGACGCGCTCGCCATCGGCAAGGGCGGCCACGACGTCTTCAAGCGGCTGTCGGCCCTCGCGGTCCCGACCTTCGCGTACTACAACGGCGCGGCGATGGGCGGCGGTGTCGAGGTCGGTCTGCACTGCACCTACCGCACCGTCTCCAAGGCCATCCCGGCCTTCTCGCTGCCCGAGGTCTTCCTCGGCCTGGTTCCCGGCTGGGGCGGCTGCACCATCCTGCCGAACCTGATCGGTGCGGACCGCGCGGTCTCGGTGATCATCGAGAACTCGCTGAACCAGAACAAGCAGCTGCGCGGCAAGCAGGTCTTCGAACTCGGCATCGCGGACGCGCTGTTCGAGGGTGCGGACTTCCTGGAGCAGTCGCTCCTGTGGACCGCGAACGTGCTGAACGGCACCACCGAGGTCGCCCGCCCGGAGATCGACCGCGGCGAGGGCTGGGACGCGGCGGTCGCCCGCGGCCGCTTCATCGCGGACTCCAAGGTGCACGGCGCCGCCCCGGCCGCCTACCGCGCGCTCGACATCATCGAGGCGTCCAAGGACGGCGACCTGCAGAAGGGCTTCGACGCCGAGGACACCGCGCTCGCGGACCTCATCATGGGCGGCGAACTGCGCTCCGGCATCTACGCCTTCAACCTGGTCCAGAAGCGCGCCAAGCGCCCGGCCGGCGCCCCGGACAAGAACCTGGCCCGCCCGGTCACCAAGGTCGGCGTCGTCGGCGCGGGCCTGATGGCCTCGCAGCTGGCGCTGCTCTTCCTGCGCCGCCTGGAGGTGCCGGTGGTCCTCACCGACATCGACCAGGAGCGCGTGGACAAGGGTGTGGGCTACGTCCGCGCCGAGATCCAGAAGCTGCTCGGCAAGGGCCGCATCAACCAGGACAAGGCCAACCGCCTGACCGCCCTGGTGACCGGTGTCCTGGACAAGGCCGAGGGCTTCGCGGACGCGGACTTCATCATCGAGGCCGTGTTCGAGGAGATGTCCGTCAAGCAGAAGGTGTTCGCGGAGGTCGAGGCGGTCGCCCCGGCGCACGCGATCCTCGCCACCAACACCTCCTCGCTGTCGGTCTCGGAGATGGCCTCCAAGCTCCAGCACCCGGAGCGCGTGGTCGGCTTCCACTTCTTCAACCCGGTCGCGATCCTCCCGCTGCTGGAGATCGTCCGCGGTGAGCAGACCGACGACGCCTCGCTGGCCACGGCCTTCGGTGTCGCGCGGAAGCTGAAGAAGACCGCGGTCCTCACCAAGGACGCCCCGGCGTTCGTCGTGAACCGCATCCTGACCCGCTTCATGGGCGAGATCCAGAACGTCATCGACGAGGGCACCCCGGTGGTCACCGCCGAGAAGGCCATCGAGCCGCTCGGCCTGCCGATGTCCCCGCTGGTGCTGCTGGAGCTCGTCGGCCCGGCGATCGGTCTGCACGTGTCCGAGACCCTGAACCGCGCCTTCCCGGAGCGCTTCACCGTCTCCCCGAACCTGGCGGCCGTGGTCAAGGCCGGCAAGCGCGGCTTCTACGTCTACGATTCCGGCAAGCCGGAGCTGGACCCCGAGGTCGCCGCGCTCCTGGTGCAGGGCGATGTCGTCCTGACCGAGGAGCAGGTCCGCGACCGCGTCCTGGACGCGGTGGCGCAGGAGATCGGCCTGATGCTGGAGGAGGGTGTCGTGGCCGAGGCCCAGGACATCGACCTCTGCCTCATCACGGGCGCCGGCTGGCCCTTCCACCTGGGCGGCGTGACGCCGTACCTGGACCGCGAGGGTGTCTCCGAGCGTGTGAACGGCAAGAAGTTCCTGGCCCCGGGCCTGGCGAGCGTCCCGGCGTAACGGGTCGCACGGAGCACGAATGAAGCGGGCTGTACGGGATTGCCTCCCGTACAGCCCGCTTCGTCGTCGGTGCGTTCCGACGGGGTCGGCCCGTACCCGCCGACGGGGACCCGTGGTCACTCCCGGAAGCGGAAGGTCCCCTCGTAGAGCATGTGGTCGGACTCCGGGAAGTCCTCGGTCCGGCCCTCCGGGCTGGCGAAGTGGGCCTCGGTGGCGAAGATGTAGTCGATCTTCCGCCCGTCGTCGGCGGTCGGCGCCCCGTTGCGGCACCGGGTCACGCCCGCCGCGTCGCAGCGGACCCCGCCCGCCGCGCCCTGGCGGAACCAGGCCCGGTCGCCCTCGTCCGCCTCGATGAACCGGCCCCGCGGCTCGTGGGTGTCCTTCTCCCCGCGCGTGTGCGAGTAGAGCCCGGCCAGGGACGCCTCGTTGGGCTGCTGGTTCAGGTCGCCCGCGAACACCACCGGCAGGTCCGCCGGGAACAGTGCGGGGTCGGCGAACCACCCCTGCACCTCCGCCAGTTGCTCCGGCTCGGTCCCGGCGTGCGCGCCGCACAGCATGACCCGCCGGTACTTGACCGTCGTCGGCGCGCACAGCACTCCGCGGCGCACCTGCTCGGCACGGCCCTGGGCCACGTACTCCTCCGAGGTGCTGGCGAAGGCCCGGTACTTCGGCGGGGCCGTCAGCGGCTCGCGGGAGAAGATCGCGAGCCCGTACGAGCCGTCGGAGCCGCAGGAGCGCACGTTGTCGTGCATCTGCGCGTACGAGCCCTCCATCCGCCAGCCGCGGATGGAGACCAGCCGCTGCAGCGCCTCGAACTGCGAGCGGCAGATCTCGTTGACGCCCAGCAGGTCGGGATGGCGGGCCTCCACCTGCTCGGCCAGCCGCACCACCGAGGTCCCGGCGCCCGTGGCGCCCCGGTTCTGACAGTTCTGGGCCGCGCCGCAGATGTTCCACTCCATCACCCGCAGCAGCTCCCCCGGGGGCTCCTTCTCCCCCGCCGAGTACTGCTGTACGAGCAGCCCGGCGGCCGCCAGCGGGACCAGGGCCAAGGCCAGCGCGAGCTGGTACCGGCGCCTCATACCGTCACGGCCGGGCCGAGCGGGCTGCCGGTCTCCGGGCGGAGCTGGCGCTGGACCCGCAGCCGGCCGTCGGTCCCGATGACCGCGGCGACCAGCGCGCCGGCGGCGTCGTACGCCAGCGAGGGGGCCTGGGCGAACATCTCGCCGGTCTCCCGCCAGCGGGGGCCCGTCGCGTCCTGCTCCCGGTCGGGCAGCGAGACGCAGAGCCGGCCGCGCGCGCTGCGGTGGGCCAGGTACGCCTCGCGGGCACCGCGCTGCGCGGCCCACACGGCCGCGACGGGACCGGTGCCGCCGGAGCCCCCGAGCGGGGCCCCGGAGCCGGGCCAGCGCCCGTTCTCGTGCTGGCGGTACGCCATGACCTGCTGCGTCGCCGCCTGCCGGTAGTAGAGGCAGACGCGGCCGCCGCCGGAGTTGACCGCGCTGATGCCGCCGGTGGCGACCGTACCGGTGGTGAGGGTGTTGTCCGAGAAGAAGGGGCCGCCCACCGCCTTCTGGTGCCAGCGCGACACGGATTCCTTGCCGGGCACGTACAGCTCGACCGTGCCGAGCTCCGTGGTGATGGCGGTGCCCGCGTCCTGGAGGAAGCGGCCGCCGAGGCTCTCCCACGGCTCCCAGCCGCCGTAGTCGTTCTGCCGCCTCACCGAGATGCCCTGGGCGAAGTCGCGGACGAAGACGTACAGGCGCCCCGCACCGTCGACGGCGGCCGCGGGGACGCCGAGTTCGCGCTGGCGCCGCAGGTCCTCGTGCGTCCAGTCCGGGTTCTCCAGCGAATGCCAGTTGCTGAACCCGCCGCCGTCCGCGCTCTGGACCGAGTGCACCAGGTCCACGGTCACGGCGCCGCCCTCGGCCGTGCGGCGGCGCAGCCCGAGCACGTGGGCCGACCCACCCGGCTCGCCGGCCAGGGCGAGGGACGGGGAGATCCACTCGTCCCCGAGCATGAACGGGCCCTGCCACACCCCGGTGGCGGGCCCCGTCTCCGTGAAGAAGCCGAGCCGGCCCGCGAAGACCCCGTACGCGTTGAGCCGGCCGCCCGGACCCAGCCGCAGCCAGTCGGTGCCCGGCGAGTAGCGGTAGGCGCTGCTGCGCATGTGGGTGCTGCGGTACGGGTCGGTGCCCAGCTGCCGGTCGCCGCACTGGTGGCAGGTGCCCTGGGGGCAGTGGGTGGAGCCCAGGCCCATGTACACGGACAGGTAGTCGGCCTTCTCGGCCAGTTCCATCGCGTCCAGGTTCTGTCCCCAGAACCGGTTGGCGTACGCGCGGTAGGGCTCGACGACCGGTCCGCGCTTCGCCGTGCCCCGGGACTGTTCCAGGGCCGCGATGGTGAACTGGGCGGCGGCGGTGTGGTCCAGGTGGTCGGAGAGCACGAAGTCCCGCTTGCCGCCGTCGTGTTCGGGGTCGGGATCCAGCATGCGGACGGTGGTCGCCTTCGTCTCGGCGAGCAGCGCGGCCAGCGCGCCGATGACCGCCTCCCTGCTCACGTGCTGGACGCGGGCCAGCGCCGACCCCCACACGGGCAGGGTGGGGTGGGTGCGCGTGAGGCCCGCCCACAGCTCGTACAGCCCGGTGCGCATGCCCTGCGGCGAGTTCGCGACCGCGTGCAGCTGGAAGAAGTACATCCGCACCGTGGGCCTCGCGACGAGCGTGAAGCTCTCCACCGCGAAACCCTGCACGAGTTCGGTGACCTCGCGCTGCCAGGGGCTGGACCGGTCCCCCGTGGCCATCCGCGCGTAGGCCGAGCGCAGGCCGCAGCCGCGGGCGGTGCTGTAGCCGGCGAGGTCCGCGGGCACCGTGTGCCGGCCGGGGTCGTTGACGTCGGCGTTGATCCCGTCGTCCTCGCCCGCGGTCAGTACGACCGTGGTGGTCCGGTCCCCGTCCTGGAGCGAGCGCACCAGGTCCGGGTTCATGAAGTACAGGTCGTCGTCCTGGTGGGCGACGACGTGCAGGATCGAGCGGTTGGTGCGGATCAACGGTCCACCACGTTCATGGCCATGGCCCCGGACACGGAGCAGTACGGTCGGACGTGCACCGGCTTCACCGGGCTCGCGATGACGAACCGGGGGTCCTCGTCGGTGGCGACGGGCACGGCGGGATAGGCGCAGGAGTTCTTGACGTCGGGGAAGTCCTCGAAGAGGTGGCAGACCCGCACCCGCCGCCGGTCGAAGGGGTCGGGCTGGATCCACCAGTCCCAGTCCTCCCAGCGCTCCAGGCGCTCTTCGACGGCCTCGTCCACGGGGATGGCCGCCTGGAAGAAGCGTCCGCCGAAGACGTGGGCGGGAACGGACAGTTCGGAGGCGTAGTGGCCGCGCCGGGTCAGGATCAGCAGGGCGCCGGGCACCAGGTCGAGCTCGCCGAGGAGCACCGCGGACAGCATGACCCGGTTGTCGGCGATCTGGACGGTGGAGACCTCGGCGTGCGCGGTCCGGACCACGGTGCGCAGCATCAGCTTCCCGTTGGGCTGCGCGTAGGGCAGGTTCCACTGAACGGGGCCGGGGCTCGGGTCGGCCAGCAGCCGGGTCCGTACGCCGATCAGCGCCCGGGTGTCGCGGATGCCCGCCTTGACGTGGACGTACTCGCCCTTGCCGGACTCCATCATGACCTGCCAGCGGCCGTCGCCGAGGCCCGTCAGGGCCTCGGGGGTGACATTGGCCGTGTAGCGGGTGCCGCCGGTGTCGAGGGACGCGCGCTGGGTGCGCAGGGGCATGTCGGGGAGCGGGGTGTTGCCCGAGGACAGGTGGCGGAGCACGAAGTTCCAGCGGACGCGGCCCTCTTCGGGCCCGTCCAGGGACAGCCGCAGCCAGGCCGCGTCCACCGCGGTCGCGTGGCAGACCGCGGTCTGCATGGCGGCGGGCGGGGCGCCGGCGCCGGATTCGCGGCCGAGCAGCTTCGCCGTGGGCCGGCGGTAGCGGCTGTCGGAGGCGGCCCGCCTGCGGGCGGCGTCGTCGAAGAGCTCCGCGTACCGGGCGGCGATCACCGCGGGGTCGTACCGGGCGGAGTTGCGCAGGGCGGACGCGGCCATCCGGCGGCGCAGTTCGCCGTCGGCCATGACCGTGCGCAGGCCGGCCGCGACGGCGTCGGCGTCGCCGTTGGTGACGAGCAGGCCGTCCTCGCCGTGGGTGATGATCTCGCGGGGGCCGACGGGGCAGTCGGTGGAGACCACCGGCAGTCCGCAGCGCATGGCTTCCACCAGGGTCATGCCGAAGGACTCGGCGCTGGAGGTGACCACCGCGATGGAGCCCTTGGCCCACTCGGACTCGATCGGGGAGAAGCCGCCCATCAGCAGCACCTGTCCGGCCAGGCCCAGTTCGTGCACCATCGTACGGAGCTTCGCGGCCTCGCCGCCGTCGCCGTAGATGCGCAGCTGCCAGTCGGGGAAGTCCCCGGCGAGCTGGGAGAAGGCCGTGATCAGCAGGTCGTAGCGCTTGACGTGGTGCATGCGGCCCGCGGTGACGATCACGTTGCGGTCGCCCTCGGAGGGCCTGACCACCGGCTGCGGGACGCTGTTGGGGATGGCCACGACGGGCAGCGAGGGCGGCACCGGGGTGTGCTCCAGGAAGGAGCGGGCGTCCGCGTCGGTGACGGTGGTGACGGCGTCGAGGCGCGGGTACACGCGGGCCATCTCGGCGCGTACGGCTGGCGGGATGGCGAGGTGGGTCATGTGCTCCTGGGCCACCCGCAGCGCGTCGTCGTGCGTGTACTGCGCGACGAACAGGTTGAGGCTGGGCCGGGTGCCGATGACCACGTCCGCGGTGGTCTTGGACAGGTGGTCGATGATCCGCTGGTCGGAGAGCTTGCTGTACTGCGCGTAGAACTCCTCCTGGCGCGGTACGACGGAGCCGGGTTCCTCCAGGTCGGGGTGGCCGCGGTCCGCGCCGGTCTTGCCGGGGCGCAGGTCGACCAGGGCACGCACGGTCACCTGGGGCGAGATCTCGAACTTGGGGGCGGTGGCGCGCTGGAAGACCGAGACGATCTCCACCTCGTGGTCGGCGGACAGCGCCTCGGCGAGGTTGATGACGGTCCGGTTCGTGCCGCCGATCCCGTAGATGTTGTTGATCAGGAAGGAGATTTTCATCGGGCGTGGTACTCCTTCCGCTCGAAGGGACTGGGTATGGGGAAGTAGGCGTCGAGGAAGTCACGGAGCATCCGGGACTGGCGGTCCACGTCGCGGCCGTCGGAGACCGTGTCGTTGATGCAGAAGGCCTGCCGGTCCCGGCGGGCGAGGAGGATGCCCATGCGCCGCTCGATCTGCGGCTTGTCCAGGTCCAGGTACGCGAACTCGATCTCCGAGGGCACCGCCTGGCCGGTGAAGTACGCGTAGTAGTGGTAGAGCGAGGACGGGATCGAGATGTCCGTCACGCTGCGGAACCGGCTCAGGCCCGTGGCCCGGTGGTGGCCGGCGAACTCCCGCTCTATCTCGAAGAGGGTGGAGCGGCGCAGCGGGTACGGGGCGTGGCGCATCTTCTGCACGATGGTCGGGCCGAACCGCTCGGCGATGATCCGCCGGTTGTTCTTGCCGGCCGCGTCCACCGGGCGGTCCTGGGCGGTGACTTCGAGCTGCGGGACCTGGGACGGGGAGAAGAAGACCCGGGTCATGCCGTTCGAGAGGAAGAAGTCCTGGGGGGTGACGGGGCGGCCCAGGAACATGTCGTCGTTGAAGTACAGGAAGTGCTCGGAGAGCCCGTCGATGTGGTGCAGCCGGCTCTCGATGGCGTGCGAGTTGAAGGTCGGCAGCGCGCGGGGGTCGTCGAAGATCTGCGTGTGGTCCACGACGGTGATCCGCGGGTGGTCGGGGTCGAGCCAGGCGGGCCGCTGCCGGTCGGTGACCAGGAAGATGCGGCGCACCCAGGGCGCGTTCTGCTCCAGCGAGCGCAGCGAGTAGCGCAGTTCGTCGCGGCTGATGTAGCGGGCCGCGTTCGCGGACTCCTCGTGGTAGCCGCCGTGGCCGTATTCGCGGCGGCGGCGCTGCCAGGCCGGGTCGTTGCCGTCGACCCAGGTGTAGACGACGTCGATGGGGAAGCGCACGTCCTCGGGCAGGGCGGCGGCGTAGGGCGCCAGGGTGCGCACCTGGCGGGTGCGCCGGGTGTGCCGGGAGGCGAAGCCGGTGAGCCGGGAGACCGGGACCATCACGCGCGGGGAGTCGGCCGCGACCTCGGCGGTGACCAGGTTGGGCCGGGGTGCGGTCAGCACCCCCTGCTCGCTGCGCCAGAACTCGATGTCGCTGCCGTACTCCAGGCCGAGCGGCAGTGAGCCGCCCGGGTCCCGCCACACCATGCCCACGCGCAGGACGTCGGCGTCGGCGCCGATCCGGCGGGCCCGCCGGGAGCCGGTCAGGGCGGCGCGCAGGGCCGGCTTGGGGGCGTCGCCGCGGGAGAGGTAGACGGGGGCCTGCAGGCCGCTCTCGTCCAGCGCGGCGAGGACCCGCTCGCGGTCCTCGGCCCGGACCCCGAAGCAGGCTCGGAAGTCGCTGGCTCCACGGACGGCGAAGTAGTCGACGCCGGCCCATTCCAGGGCGGTGACGACGAGTTCGAGGTTGGCCTCGCGCAGGCCGAGCGGGGAGGCGGTCGGCCGGACCAGGGCGATCTGCGCGCCGCGGTCCATGAGTGCGGCGAGCCGTTCGCCCTGGCGGAACAGGTGCGGCCAGCGCCGGCGGGCCCGCAGAGCGCGCAGCGACTGGCTGAGGCCCACGCCCATCTGGATCCGGCGCAGGATGCGCTTGACCAGGCCGCGCAGCCGGATGGGGACGCGCCGGGCCAGACTGCGCCGCAGCGAGGTGGGCAGCATGGTGCGGTAGACCGCGACCAGCGACGACGCCTCGGGGTTCATCACTGCCACGGACCGCCACCTGTGTCCTGGCCCTCTTCGGGCTCGGCCGCCTCGGGGAGGGCCGGGAGCTCGAACGGGCTGGGCACCGGGTAGTAGCGGCGCAGGAATTCCAGGAGGGTGCCGGTGCCGCCGGCGGCGAGGGCCTCGGGGCTGCCGAGACCCATCAGCTGGAGCTGCTGCGTGTCGCGGCGTACGAGCAGCCGCTCCAGCAGGCGGGTGAGGCGGGGCATCGAGGCGTGCACGGTGAGCGTGCCCTCGCCGGACGGTTCGGCGAGGCCGCCGGCGTGCGCGACGTGGTGGACGACGCCGTCGACCGGGTGGGTGCCGGGCAGCTCGGAGGCGTACTGGCCGTCCTGCGGGTGCAGGGCGCCGATGCGGCCGGCGCGGATCCCGCCGAGCACCTCGACGGTGTAGGGCTGGGGGCCGTGCGCGTAGCCGTGGGCGACGGTCCGGCCGGTGTGCGCGTACGCCGCCGCGGCCCACGGCGCCGCGGCCTCCTGGGCGGACCAGCCGCCCCGGCGGGGCCGGGTCCCGCCGAGCGGGGTGAAGTAGTCGAAGGCGCGGACCGGGCGGGCCAGCAGCGCGCCGGGCCGCAGCAGGAGGAACCGGGCCGCGGCGCCGGGAAGTTGCTGGAGCGCGGCGTCGACACCGCCGCCGGCGCCGATCAGCTGGAGCCGCTCGCCGGCCTGGATCCAGCCGGGGACGGGCTGGGCCGCGACGACGTGGACGACGTCGACCCAGGGGGCGTACTGGTGGATCGAGCGGAGCGTGGCGCGCAGCAGTTCCTCGGCCCAGGGCTCGGAGTGCTGCCACAGCACGACCGCGTCGACCGGGTAGGTGATCTCCTCGATGCGCGGGACGTCGAAGCCCTCGCGGGTGAGGGTGCGTTCGGAGTCGGCGTCGATGTCGGCGTACCCGGAGAGCCGGTCGTGGCCGACGCTGACCATCGGGCCGGCCTCGACGGGTACGACGCGCTGGACGCGGTTGGGGCGCGGTCCGACCAGGCGCGGGGTGTCCAGGGCCGTGTTGTGGGTCCAGAACTCGATCTCCACGCCCTGCTTCTCGCCGACCCACAGCGTCCGGGTCGGGTCGGTGCGCAGCCAGGTCAGCCGGATGACGCGGGCCTTGGCGTAGTGCTTCCACGCCTTGACGTGGCTGCCGGGCACGGTGGCGGTGGACTCGTCGGCCGGGGACACGGAGACGACGTAGCCCGTCTGTTCCTCGAGCAGGGCGCGCAGCACGCGGCGTACGTCCGTCTTGCGGTCCTGCGGGACGGCGAGGGAGATCCGCCGGTCGTCGAGGGCGGGCACCGCGAACCAGGGGATCTCGGCCACGTCGAAGGCGGTGGTGACGAGCATCAGGTCGGTGTGGCGGGCGAAGTCGGTGGTCAGGCCGGAGTGGACGTGGCCGACCCGGCCGTCCATGGCCTCGGCCCGGCCCTCCGGGACGTTGCTGAAGTCGCTCTCGCGGACCCGCTTGAGGGCGCGCCGGTGCAGGCGCGACTCGCGGGAGGCGAGGGTGCGGTTCAGCTGCTTCTTGACCTTGCGGCGCACCTGCGGCGACATCTTGCCGGCGGCGGCGCGCAGCGGCTGGGGGACCAGCTTCGCGTACACGTGGGCGGCGGAGCTCATCGCTTCGGGTTCAGCCACGTCGTTCGCTCCTCACTCAGTGTTCGCAGGGGCTGGGGGTCGGGAAGTAGGCGTTGAGGAAGCCGTCGAGGACTTCAGTCTGCGCCTCCATGTCCTCGGGGGTGGAGAAGGCGTCGTTGAGACAGAAGGAGTACTGGCTGCGGGCGTCCAGGAGCCGCTGGAGCCGGTCCGCGAGGTCGGGCACGGCCAGTTGGAGATAGGTGAAGCGCATCGATCCGGGCTGGGCGCGTCCGGTCAGGGCCGCGTAGTACAGCGCGAAGGAGGAGGTCGGGGAGAGGTCGGTCATGGCCCGGAACCGGCTGGCGGCGGTGCGCTGCCAGGCCTGCGGGAAGTCCGCCTCGGCCTCCTCCATGGCGCTGCGGCGCAGCGCGTAGGGGATGTGCTCCATCGGCTGGGTGATGACGCGGCCGAACCGCTCCAGCAGCAGCGCCCGGTTGTTCTTGCAGGCCGCGTCGACCGGGGTGTCGGTCGGGGAGACGGGCCCCTGGGGGATGCGGTTGCGGGAGGGGAAGTACTTGGCCGTGCCGCCGGGGGTGAAGAAGGCGTGCGGGGTCACGGGCCGGCCGATGAACATGTCGTCGTTGAAGTAGAGGAAGTGCTCGGCCAGACCGGGGATGTGGTGCAGCTGGCTCTCGATGGAGTGCGAGTTGAAGGTGGGGAGGTCGGCCGGGTTCCGGAAGATCTCCCGGTGGCTCACGACCTGGAATCCGGGCAGGTCGGTGCGCATCCACGCGGGGACCTGGTCATCGGTCACCACATAGACGTTGCGGATCCACGGGGCGAAGAGGTGGAGCGAGCGGATCGAATAGCGCAGTTCGTCCCGGCTGATGAATCGGGCGTCGCTCGCGGATTCCGCGTGGTAAACCTCACCCTTTGCCGACGCTTTACGCGCCGCCCACACCGGGTCATTCCCGTCAACCCACGTGTAGACGGCGTCCACGGGGAATTCGACGTCCTCGATCGCGCGCACCAGGAATTCCGGCCGGGTGGCCAGCGGCGGGGCGGATTCCTGGGGCGTGGTGTCGGATACGAAGCGGCTGAACAGGCGTGCGCGACCCCAGACGTTGGGGCCGGCGGCGGCCACCGAGAAGGCGATCCGGTTGGGCCGGGGGGCGACCAGCCGGTCCCCCTCGCGCCGCCAGAACTCGACGGCGCAGCCGTATTCGTGACCGAGCAGGAGGTGGCCGTCGGGGTCGGTCTGGTACCAGCTGACCTGCACGCCGATGGCCGAGTGCACATCGCGCCAGGCTCCCTGGTCGCCGCTGGGCAGCGGACGCGGGGCGCGCGCCTGCGGCTCGCGCAGCAGGGTCACGTGGCCGGGGTAGTGGCTCAGGTAGCGGGCCAGGCCCTCCAGCAAGCGCATCCGGTCGTCCTCGAGGACGGCCATCGTGGTGCCGTGGTCGGACTTGCCGCGTACGGCGAACGAGGCGATGCCGAGGTGCTGGAGGAGATTGGCGACCGCGGCGCGGTTCCATTCCCGGGCGGCGAGCGGTGTGGCGCGCGGATGGATGTAAGCCTCGTCACCCGCTTCTCCGACGCGCAGTCGCGGACGGGGAACCGGCTGATGGGCAGCCATATCCGGCGCCTGGCCGATCCCCGCCCCCGCCTGCATCACGTAGTCAGGCATGATGGCCACGCTCAACCTCCCTGCAGTGCTTGAATCCGGTCACTCGCGCTGCAGAGCCCCGATTCAACCGCCGCAAGATATGGAAAGAGTAAACGATTTGTCGACATGGTCGGGAACCTCTTGGATCACATTCGCGGGATCTTCGTCTCTCCGCGCGGTCCCCGGCCGCTGAATCGGGTTCCTCTCCAGCAGAACTCCCCCTCCCCTTCAGACAGTCACCCATCCGCCGAGCATCAGTCCGGAGACCGATACGTCCTGCCGGACCACGGCGAGCCGGCCGTCACCGTCGAGGGAGGCGATGACCAGCCGGCCCAGGGCGTCCACGGCGGCCGCGGGCTCCCGGATGCCGCTGCCGCCCGTCCGCTCCCACCACAGGCCCGCGTTCTCCTGTTCGGTCGGGTACGCGCCCACGGCGACGGCCCCTTCGGCCGAGCGCTGCAGGAGCACCGTGCAGTCGTAGCCGTCGATGGCCATCCGCAGGGCGCCCACCCCTTCCCCGCCGGCCGTGCCGATCGGGGTCGACGCGCGGTCGGTGCGGTACGCGTAGAGCATCCGGTCGCGAACGTCACATCCGTAGACGGTGACCCGGCCCGGGCCGGTCAGCAGCGCGGAGATCGCCGTACCGGGCGCCACGAAGAGCGGCAGCCGGTCGTCGGCCACCTCGCACATCGCCCCCTCTTCGTTGCGCCGCCAGCGCAGCACCCCGCCGCCGGAGGGCGCGTAGAGCTCGGGCTGTCCCGCGTCGTCGAGGACGGCGGCCAGGCCGTCCTGCACCTCGGAGCCCTTGATGTCCTGCCAGGAGGTCCAGGAGCCGTTGGCGCGCTGGGTGCGGCAGCTGACGCCCCGGCCGAAGTTGCGGGCGTAGACGTGGAGGCAGCCCTCGGCGTCCACGATGACGGCGGGCACGCCGACTTCGCGGCCCTTGTCATGATTGTTCCCGTTCGGGTTGCCGAGCGAGCGCCACTCCCCCAGCGGCCGGCCGCTCTGGTACTGCACGGCGTGCATGACCTCGACGACGGCCCCGCCGCCGGGTCGCGGGGTGCGCCGCAGGGAGACCAGGTGGACCCAGCCGTGCCGGGTCTGAGCCACCGCCAGTACCGGCAGCAGTTCGGGGCTGTCGAGCAGTTCGCGCTCGCCCCACTCGGCGGCGCCGGCGCTCCGCTCCGTCCAGCGCGCCAGCCGGCCGCCGAGGACCGCGTACGCGGTGAGCCGTCCGTCGGCGGCGCGGGTCAGCGCGACGCGGCGCCCGGGGTAGCGCACGACGGCCGGAGCCGGGCCCGAGGGCGCCTCGCAGGGGGCCGGGGAGCGGAAGCATTCGACCGCCGCCGGCGGGCCGCCCGCCTCGGCGGCGCGGTGCACCGCGACCAGGACGGCCTCGGCGACGGCCGTGTGCTCGGGGTGGTCGGGGCGGGTGGCGCCGGTGGCGGCGCTCCAGCCGGTGTGGTCGGGGTCGGGGTCCAGGGTGCAGACGGTCCCGGGCTCGAACAGCTCCAGGAGGTCGACCACCCGGTCCACCAGTTCGGCCGGGGCGCCGCCGGCCGGGGGCTCGGCGGGGTCGGCGAAGCAGACTTCGACGTGGGCGGCGTCGGAGAGGGCGTAGAGGTCGAGCACCTCGCCGTCCGGGAGGGACTGCGTCGTACGCCGCCACGTGCCGCCGCGGCCGATGACCTGGAGCAGCCGGTCCCGGTCGGTCTGCCCGCTGCGCGCGAGGCAGACCACGGCCACGGGGCGGCCCGGTTCGCGCAGGGCACGGAACAGCTCCGCGGCGGTCGCGCCGAGCGCGTCGCCGGGGTGGGCCAGTACGTGCAGGACGCGGCCGGCGACCGGTGTCTGGCCGTGGGGTCGCTCGGCGGGCGAAGGCCGGTTTTCGGCCACCGCCTTGCGGCGGCCCCGCGTCGCGACGCGCTCGCCCCTCTCCGAACCCCGCACCACTTCGTACTCCTGCTGTCGGTGCCTCACGATGCCCGCAGACACCTTATGTCAAGCGAACATTTGAGTGAACACGAGGCCTCGGGAGGGCGCTCTTCGAGGGCCCGCATGGTAGGCGCCCCAAGCCGTCGCCCCTATAGTTCTCGGTCAAACACATGTCCAGTAAAGGATTCGACTCCATGACGCAGACGCAGACCGCCACGGCTTCGGGCGAAGGGCGGACCCGCCGGGCCGCCCCGCGCAAGCGGCGGCGCGTGCTCAGGGTCACCCTCCTGGTGCTGGCCGTGCTGATCCTGGGCGCCGCGGGCACCGGCTGGTGGGCGTACGAACACCTCAACGGCAACATCGACAGCGTCGACCTGGACAAGGCCATCGGCGACAACCGGCCCGCGAAGGTCGTCGCCAACGCCCAGAACATCCTCGTCATCGGATCCGACTCCCGCGCCGGGGCCAACGGCGACCTCGACCACGGCGACGTCAGCGGCGCCCGCTCGGACACCGCGATGCTCGTGCACATACCCGAGGGCCGGGCCAAGGCCACCGCGGTGAGCATCCCGCGCGACACCCTGATCACCCGGCCCGAGTGCAAGGACCGCGACGGCAAGACCATGAGCTCCGCCAACCGGCAGATGTTCAACTCGGTCTACTCGCTCGCCGGCCCGGCCTGCGTCGTCAAGACCGTCGAGCAGATGTCCGGCATCCGCGTGGACCACTTCGTCGAGGTGGACTTCGCCGGCTTCAAGGGCCTGGTCGACGCCCTCGGCGGGGTCACCATCACCATCGACAAGCCGTTGAGCGGCGCGAAGGGCGGCCTCAAGCTGGACGCGGGCACGCACCGGCTGGACGGCACCGACTCGCTCAAGTTCGTCCGTACCCGCTACGGCTACGGGGACGGCAGCGACCTCGGACGCATAGGCCTGCAGCAGAAGTTCATGATGGCCATGCTCGGCGAGATCAAGAAGCAGGACGCCCTCGGCAGCCCGGCGCGCCTCTACAAGCTCGCCGACGCGGGCACCAAGTCGCTCACGACCGACTCCGAACTCGGTTCCCTCAAGGGCCTGTCCGACTTCGCCCAGAGCATGAAGGGCGTGGACCCGGACACCATGGAGACCATCATGCTGCCGGTCGCCTACGACAAGGTCGACCGCAACCGCGTCGTCGTCGCGGAGCCGCAGGCCGGCCAGCTGTGGGAGGCCCTGCGCAACGACCGCAAGGTCCCCGACGCCGCGAAGGACTCCCCCGCCAAGGGATGACGGAGAAGTCCTCCGAAAGCGCCTGCCTAGTACTCCGCGTCCCGCCCGGAGCGGCCCAGGCGGCTGTTGTGGCGCCCGTACAGGAAGTAGACGCAGATGCCGATCACCATCCAGATCCCGAAGCGCAGCCAGGTCTCGGCCGGCAGGTTGAGCATCAGCCAGACCGAGGCGGCGATCGACACGATGGGGACCACCGGCACCCACGGGGTCCGGAAGGACCGGTGCAGGTCGGGTCGGGAGCGGCGCAGGACGATCACGCCGAGCGCCACGACCACGAAGGCGAAGAGCGTGCCGATGTTCACCAGCGTCGCGAGTTCGTTGATGCTGGTGAACCCGGCGACGATCGCGATGATCCCGCCCAGCAGGATCGTCGGCCGGTACGGGGTGCGGAACTTCGGGTGGGTCCGCGAGAAGAAGCGCGGCAGCAGGCCGTCGCGGCTCATCGCGAAGAACACGCGGGTCTGGCCCAGGAGCAGGATCATGCAGACCGTGGTCAGGCCCACCGCGGCGCCGAAGCTGATGATGCCGGCGTACACCGGATGGCCGACGGATTTGAAGGCGTCGGCCAGCGGGGCGCTCGTGGACAGCTCGGTGTAGTGCTGCATGCCGGTCACCACCAGCGAGACCGCCACGTACAGCACGGTGCAGATCACCAGCGAGCCGATGATGCCGCGCGGCATGTCCCTCTGCGGCAGCTTGGTCTCCTCGGCGGCGGTGGCCACGACGTCGAAGCCGATGAAGGCGAAGAAGACGACGGAGGCGGCCGTGAAGATGCCCATGACGCCGAAGTTGGTGGGCTGGTAGCCGAAGATCAGCTGGACGAGTGGTGCGTCCAGCCCCGAACCGCCCTTCTGGGGCACGGCCTCGGGGACGAAGGGCTTGTAGTTGCTGCCGTTGATGAAGAAGGATCCGGCGATGATCACGATGAGCACCACCGTGACCTTGATCGCCACGACGACCGCGGTGATCCGCGCGGACAGCTTCACCCCGACCACCAGGATCGCCGTGAGCACCAGGACCAGGACGAAGGCCAGCAGGTCGAAGGTGCCGCCCGGTACGTCCGGCCCCTGGAGCGCGGCGGGCAGGTGGACGCCCGCGTTGTCCATCAGCGAGCGTACGTAGCCCGACCAGCCGACCGCCACCACCGCGGTGCCGAGGGCGAATTCCAGTACGAGGTCCCAGCCGATGATCCAGGCCGGCAGCTCGCCGATCGAGGCGTACGAGAAGGTGTACGCCGATCCGGCGACGGGCACGGTCGACGCGAACTCCGCGTAGCAGAGGGCGGCGAGCGCGCACACCACGCCCGCGGCCACGAAGGCCAGGGCGGTGGCGGGGCCGGCGTTCTCCTTGGCGACCTTGCCGGTGAGGACGAAGATTCCGGTGCCGATGATGACACCGACACCGAAGACGGTCAGGTCCCAGGCGGATAGCGACTTGCGGAGGGCGTGTTCGGGCTCCTCCGTGTCGCGGATGGACTGCTCCACCGACTTCGTGCGGAAGGGACTGTTCAGATCCGTACTCACCGACGCACCTCCGAAAGGTGGGCGTACGCACGCCGAACGGGCCGGGAGGCCCACCCTTCAAGGGTGATCTCCCGGCCCGTGAGGTGCAACCGCGCGCCGGCCCATCGGCCGCTTGCGACGGCTAGTCGACGGCGGCGGCCGGCTCGGTGTCGTAGCGCCCGTCCAGCTTCGCGACCAGGCCGGTGACCTGCCGGGCGATGTCCGGCGCGGTCAGCCCGATCTCGGCCATGACCTCCTTGCGGGTGGCGTGGTCGAGGAAGCGCTGCGGAATGCCGAAGTCTCGCAGCGGTACGTCGACGCCCGCGTCCCGCAGGGCCTGCGCGACGGCGGAGCCCACGCCGCCGGCGCGGCTGTTGTCCTCGACGGTGACGACCACGCGGTGGCGGTCGGCGAGCGGGGCCAGGGCCTCGTCCACCGGCTTGACCCAGCGGGGGTCGACGACGGTCGCCGAAATGCCCTGTTTGTCGAGCAGGTCGGCGATCTCCAGGCACATCGGGGCGAGTGCGCCGACCGAGACGATCAGTACGTCCGGACGGGTGACCTCGTCGGCCGGGGTGCGCAGCACGTCCATGCCGCCGATCTTGCCGACGGCCGGGACGGCCGGGCCGACGACGCCCTTGGAGAAGCGCACGACGGTCGGCGCGTCCTTCACCAGGACGGCCTCGTTGAGCTGGGCGCGCAGCTGCTCGGCGTCGCGCGGGGCGGCCAGCCGCAGGCCGGGGACGACCTGGAGGATGGACATGTCCCACATGCCGTTGTGGGAGGCGCCGTCGGTGCCGGTGACACCGGCCCGGTCCAGGACGAAGGTGACACCGCACTTGTGCAGGGCCACGTCCATCAGGACCTGGTCGAAGGCGCGGTTGAGGAAGGTCGCGTACACCGCGAAGACGGGGTGCGCGCCGCCCGTGGCCAGGCCCGCCGCCGAGGTGGCGCCGTGCTGCTCGGCGATGCCGACGTCGAAGATCCGGTCCGGGTAGGCGTCCGCGAACTTCTTCAGGCCGACCGGCTGGAGCATGGCCGCGGTGATCGCGACGATGTCCTTGCGCTCCTTGCCGAGCTTGACCATCTCGTCGGCGAAGACGGAGGTCCAGCTGGCGGCGTCGGTGGAGACCGGCAGGCCGGTGTCCGGGTGGATCACGCCGACCGCGTGGAAGCGGTCCGCCTCGTCCTGGACGGCCGGCTCGTACCCCCGGCCCTTCTGGGTGAGGCAGTGCACGATGACCGGGCCGCTGAAGCGCTTGGCGCGCGTGAGGGCGGACTCCAGGGCCTCGATGTCGTGGCCGTCGATGGGGCCGATGTACTTCAGGCCCAGGTCCTCGAACATGCCCTGCGGGGCGATGAAGTCCTTGAGGCCCTTCTTGGCGCCGTGCAGGGTCTCGTAGAGGGGCTTGCCGACGACCGGCGTGCGCTCCAGGAGGTCCTTGCCGCGGGCCAGGAAGCGCTCGTAGCCGTCCGTGGTGCGCAGGGTGGCCAGGTGGTTCGCGAGGCCGCCGATGGTGGGGCCGTACGAGCGCTCGTTGTCGTTGACGACGATCACCAGCGGGCGGTCCTTGGCGGCGGCGATGTTGTTCAGCGCCTCCCAGGCCATGCCTCCGGTCAGCGCGCCGTCACCGATGACGGCGGCGACGTGGTGGTCCTCCCGGCCGAGCACCTCGTTGGCCTTGGCGATGCCGTCGGCCCAGCCCAGCACGGTGGAGGCGTGCGAGTTCTCGATCACGTCGTGGTCGGACTCGGCGCGCGACGGGTAGCCCGACAGGCCGCCCTTGGAGCGCAGGTTCCCGAAGTCCTGGCGCCCGGTGAGCAGCTTGTGGACGTAGGCCTGGTGGCCGGTGTCGAAGAGGACCTTGTCCTTGGGCGAGTCGAAGACCCGGTGCAGGGCGATCGTCAGCTCGACCACACCGAGGTTGGGGCCGAGGTGCCCGCCGGTCTTGGAGACGGCGTCGACGAGGAAGGACCTGATCTCGGCGGCGAGCTGGTTGAGCTCCTCCTGGCTGAGCCGGTCCAGATCGCGCGGTCCCTTGATGCGGGTCAGCAGCACCCGTGCCTCCTTGCAGTTGCTTGCTGGTCTGTCGAGTCTAATGTTCCGCTCGCGGCGGGCATCATCGGGCGGTCCCCGTCGGGTCACACCTTTGTCATACCTGTACACACCGGCGCGCGGCCACACATCCCAAACGGGCGTATACCCGCACACTCGTGCGCACATATATACGCACAGGTGCCCGGCGCCACGCGAAGTGGCACCGGGCACTGTGACGGTTCTTACCGCCGGTTCAACCGGCGGCTGCTGCCGGCGGGCGCGCGATCAGGCGCGTCCGGCCGACTTCTGGGTCTTGCGAGTGATCGAGTCGATCACCACGGTGGCCAGCAGCACCGCACCGGTGATCATGTACTGGATCGGCGTCGCGATTCCCTCCAGGGCCAGACCGTACTGGATGGAGGTGATGACCATGACGCCGAGGAGCGCGTTCCAGGTCCGGCCGCGGCCGCCGAAGAGGCTGGTGCCGCCGATCACGGCCGCCGCGATCACGTTCATCAGCAGGTCGCCCGCACCGGCGCTCTGGTTGGCCGCCGCGATCTTGGAGGCCCAGAAGAGGCCGCCGATGGCGGCGAAGGTGCCGGCGATGGCGAAGACCGAGATGCGGACCCGGTTGACGTTGATGCCCGCACGGCGCGAGGCCTCGACGCTGCCACCGAGTGCGAAAACGTTTCGCCCGAACGAGGTGCGGCGCAGAACGAAGTCCGTGCCGACCAGGGCCAGCACGAACAGCACCACCGCGAGCGGCAGGCCCTTGTACTGGTTGAACACCACGGCGGGACCGAAGGTGAACACCGCGAGCAGGCCGGTGCGCAGCAGGATCTCCGCGAGGGGCCGGGAGGGGACCCCGGCCGCTTCGCGGCGCCGCGAGTCGGCGAGGGAGGCGAGGAAGTACCCGGCCACCGCGACCGCGGCCAGCCCGTAGCCCACGGCCACGTCCGAGAAGTAGTACGTGGTGAGCTTGCCCACCACGCCCTCGGAGTCGAGGTTGATCGTGCCGTTGCTGCCGAGGATCTGCAGCATGGCGCCGGACCAGAAGAGCAGGCCCGACAGGGTGACCGCGAAGGCCGGAGCGCCGATCCTGGCGAAGAAGAAGCCGTGGATGGAGCCGATCAGGGCACCGCCCACGATGGCCGCGAGGATCGCCAGCCACTCGTTGACGCCGTGGGTGACGGAGAGGACCGCGACGATCGCACCCGAGACGCCGCTGACCGAGCCGACCGAGAGGTCGATCTCGCCGAGCAGCAGCACGAAGATGATGCCGACGGCCATCATGCCGGTGGCGACCATCGTGATCGCGATGTTGGTGAGGTTCTCCGGGGCGAGGAAGTTCGAGTTCAGCGTCTGGAAGATGGTCCAGATGATGATCAGGCCGAGGACCACCGGGACGGAGCCCAGGTCGCCCGCCTTGAGCTTGCGGCCGAACTCGTTCAAGTACCCGCTCAGACCCTGCTCGCGGACGAGCAGCCGGGGGTCGACGGCCGGGATGGCATCCGGCGCGGCGGCCGGATTGATCGGGTCGATGTGCTCCGCCTGGTCGGCCGGGCCCTTGCCCAGCGGACCGGCGGGAGGATTCTGGGTGCTCACTTGCGGGCCTCCCCGGTGCGGGCCGCCCGGCGGGTCACGGCATTGTCCGTGGCACCGGTGATGGCGGAAATGATCTCTTCCTGCGAGGTGTCGGCGACGTTGAAGACGCCGTTGTTGCGGCCCAGCCGCAGCACCGCCACCTTGTCGGCGACGGCCTTCACATCGGCCATGTTGTGGCTGATGAGGATGACGGCGTGGCCGCGCTCGCGCAGCCGCTCCACCAGGTCGAGGACCTGGGCGGTCTGCTCGACGCCGAGGGCGGCGGTGGGCTCGTCGAGGATGACGAGCTGGGGCTCGCCCAGCATGGAGCGGGCGATCGCCACGGTCTGGCGCTGACCGCCGGAGAGCGAGGCGATCGGGATGCGGACGCTGGGGATCCGGATGGACAGGGTGGTCAGGAGCTCGCGGGCGCGGCGCTCCATCTCCACCTCGTCCAGGACACCGCGGCGCTTGAGCTCGCGGCCCAGGAAGAGGTTGCCGACGACATCGATGTTGTCGCACAGCGCGAGGTCCTGGTAGACCGTCGCGATGCCCAGGTTCTGGGCGTCGTGGGGCTTGGCGATCGTGACCGGACGGCCCTCCCACTCGATGACTCCGTCATCGATGGGGTGCACGCCGGCGATCGTCTTGACCAGCGTGGACTTACCGGCGCCGTTGTCGCCGACGAGGGCGACCACCTCGCCTGAGTGGATCTCGAGTTCTACGTCGGTGAGGGCCTGAACGGCGCCGAACCGCTTCGAGACCCCTCGCAACGCCAGCACGGGCGCAGCGGACACATGAACCATCTCCTTCGCCGCCTGACCGGCGGGGATGTCGTGCAAAAGAGCAGGAGCGGGGTGAATGGGGGGACAGACAACAGACGGACAACAGACAAGGAATGAAGAAGGGAAACGTTTCTGTCCGGCGCTCCGCCGGTGGCGGGAGTTGGGGGCGGGGCGCCGGACAGGCGCGGGGGTCGCCCTCCCGGAGGGCGACGGGGGCCTTACTTCAGGCCGAGGGTGGTGCAGGCGGCCGCGTACTTGTCGGTGCAGATCTCGTCGACCGTGTAGACGCCGTCCTTGACGACGGTGTCCTTGATGTTGTTCTTGGTGAGCGAGACGACCGGGATCAGCACGGACGGGACGGCCTTGGCGGTGCCGCTGTCGACCGTGGAGGTGCCCGCGGGCTTCTCACCCTTGGCGAGGGCGACGGCCATCTTCGCGGCGGCCTCGGCCTCCGGGGCGTACGGCTTGTAGACGCTCATGAACTGCTCGCCCGCCACGATGCGCTGCACACCGGCGAGTTCCGCGTCCTGGCCGGTGACCGGGGGCAGGGGGTTCAGTCCGCCGGCCTTGAGGGCGGTGATGATGCCGCCGGCCATGCCGTCGTTGGCCGAGTAGACGCCGACGATCTTGTCCTTGCCGAGCGCCGAGATCGCGCCCGCCATGTTCGTGTTGGCGTTCTCGGGCTTCCACTCGACGGTGTCGTACTCCTTGCCGATGTTCACCTTGCCGTCGAGGACGGAGTGCGCGCCCTGCTTGAAGAGCTTGGCGTTCGGGTCGGTGACGGAGCCGTTCATCATGACGATCTGGCCGTCCTTGGCCTTGTCGCCCAGGGCCTCCAGGAGCGCCTTGCCCTGGACCTTGCCGACCTCTTCGTTGTCGAAGGAGGTGTAGGCGTCGATCGGGCCCTCGGCCAGACGGTCGTAGGCGACGACCGGGATACCGGCCTCCTTCGCCTTCTTGACCGAGCCGGCGATGGCCTTGGCGTCCACGGCATCGATGATCAGGACGTTCACCTTGTTGGTGATCATCGTGTCGACCTGCGAGTTCTGCGTGGTCGCGTCCTGCTTGGCGTTGGCGTAGACCACCTCGGCCTTGCCGCCCGTAAGTTCGGCGATCTTCTTCTCGATGAGCGGCTTGTCGAACTTCTCGTAGCGCGCGGTCTGGTTCTCCGGCAGGAGCAGACCGACCTTGATCGCGTCACCCTTGGCGGCGCCGGATTCCTTGGTCTTGTCCCCGGCCTCCTTCGCGCTGCCACAGGCAGCAAGGGAAACGGCCATGGCGCCGGCGGCTACGGCTACGGCGGCTCTGCGCATACGCGTGTTCATTACTTGAACCTCCCTGACGAGGCCGCAACACTGCGGCCGAGGTGGATGTGAGTCAACCCCGGCCGCATTCTTGGCGTCAAGGAGTGAATCCTTAACGAGATGACAACGGTGCCATCCGTTATCTAACTGAAGACAAGACTGCTGGGGCACGCACTCCACTACTATTTTCCGTCAAAAGGGTCGAATCACCCATCTCGCTGAGTACGAGGGCCAGCGCGCCCAGCACCTCGGCCCGCCCGCCCAGCGACCCGGTGAGCACCGACAGTTGCCGGGCCGCACTGGGAATCGCGTACCTCCCCACGGATTCACGGATGGGAGCCAGTACGAGTTCACCGGCGTCGGCCAGCGAGCCCCCGAGCACCACCC
Source organism: Streptomyces sp. NPDC060031 (assembly GCF_042736805.1). Taxonomy (NCBI): domain Bacteria; kingdom Bacillati; phylum Actinomycetota; class Actinomycetes; order Kitasatosporales; family Streptomycetaceae; genus Streptomyces; species Streptomyces sp. NPDC060031. The sequence goes on along the minus strand of NZ_JBHWVM010000008.1, from coordinate 42,665 downwards.
TGCTCGGGTTCAGGAGGTTGCACAGACTGGCCACTCCGCTGCCGATGTGGCGGCCCACGTCCGTGATGACGCGGCGGCAGCCGGGGTCCCCCTCGCGGGCCAGCTCGACCACCCGCTCCATCGTCAACTCCGGTCCGTGGCTGCCCTGGAGGAGCGGCAGCACGTACCGGGCGGCGGCGAAGGTCTCCAGGCAGCCGCGGTTGCCGCAGCGGCAGACCGGGCCGGACTCGTCCAGCGTGATGTGCCCGATCTCGCCGGCGGTTCCTCCGGGTCCCCGGTAGATCTGGCCGTTGATCACGAGCCCCGCGCCGACACCGCTGGCGACCTTGATGTAGGCGAGGTCTTTTACTCCCCGCCCGCTCCCCCATACGAGTTCCCCGAGGGCCCCGAGGTTCGCGTCGTTGTCCACGTACACGGGCACGCCCAGCCGCTGGGAGAGCTCCTGGCGGGGGTTGATCCCGGCCCAGCCCGGCAGGATCGCGGTGGAACCGAGGGTTCCGGATTCCACGTCGATCGGGCCGGGCACACCGAGCCCGACACCGATGACCTTCTCCAGGCCCACCCCGATGCCCGCGATCAGCCGCCCGACCAGGGCTTCGGCCCGGTCGAAGCCCTCCGCCCAGGAGGCGTCCACGTCCAGCGGCTCCGACTCCTCGGCGAGGACCTGGTGGGCGAGGTTGCCGACGGCCACCCGCAGGTGGGTGTGGCCGAAGTCGACGCCGATGACGATGCCGGCGTCACCGCTGAGCGAGACGCTGCGCGCCCGCCGACCGCCGGCCGAGGTGTCCGTGACCTCGACGGTCCCAGCGTCCTTGAGCTCCCGGACGATGTTGGAGACCGTGGCCGCCGACAGTCCGGTGGTACGGGCGATCTCCGCCTGGGTCAGCGAACCCGCCAGCCGCACCGCGCGTACGACCCGTTCGAGGTTCGCGCGATGCAGCGAGGACTGCGATCCGGGAGTCTGCACGACTCATCCACTCCTGCCCATAAGCGACGGCAAGCCGTCGCCCCCCGGCCGGGCCGTCGCGGCTGCGTGCTCCGGACCCCGGCGTCTCTCCAACTTGTGAACCTTAAGTCGAGCCTTTGCTCATCGCGACGTCAAGAGGCTGACGCAGTACGAATCGGCCACTACCGGTCAAAAGGAGGAGGGAAGGTCCCGGAAGATCGTGCTACGGTCGCTGAGGCGCCGGTCCTCTGCGGCCTTTCCGGCCGGACCGGGCGCCCGCAATGACCGCGCTACGCAAGGAGGTGTTCGGGATGAGTCCCGATCGAAGTCCTTGCAGCGCTCTCGTCGGCTGACCAGCTCAGACCCTTCCTGACCGGCTGACCCTTTCTTCGAGTGTGCCCCCGGCCGCGGCGCCCCGCCGCCGCGCCGCTTCCTGCATTCATCTTCGCGATCCCTTCCGCACCCCCTGACACCCCCGCGCCAGGCCGTGCGTCATCCATGCCCATCGGCGTGCGCGCCGCGGCCCTCGCGGGCCCCCGTGCGCCGACCCGTGACCACTCCACGTGACCGCGCGGCTTCGTGCTGCCCGGATGCCGTGGAGGGAGGTAGCCGTCATGACCATGCTCACCCCACGTACCCCGACCAAGCTCGCACCGCCGGGCCGGACCCGCCGCGAGCGCAAGGCCGCCGAGCTGGAGACCTGTACCCGGCTCGTCGGCGAGCGCCTCACCGCGATCAGCGCCCGCCCGGCCGTCCAGGTCCTTCAGGACGTGGACACCTCCCGCAACGGCCTCACCCACGCCGAGGCCTCCCTGCGCCTGGAGCGGCACGGCCCCAACGCCGTCGCCCAGCAGCGCGCCCCCCTCTGGTTCGTCCAGTTGGCGAAGGCGTACTGCAACCCCTTCATCGCCGTCCTGGTCTTCCTGGCCGCGATCATGTTCTGGCAGGACCCCGCGGACGAGGGCGTCATCATCCTCTCCGTGATGGTGGCGATCAGCGGACTGCTGCGCTTTTGGCAGGAGTACCGCTCGGGCCGCGCCGCCGAGGCACTGAAGAAGCTCGTCACCACCACCTGCGCGGTGCAGCGCCGGGCCGGCAGCGGCTCGGGCCCGACCGCCTTCGAGGTGCCCATGGACCAGGTGGTCCCGGGCGACCTGGTCAAGCTGGCCGCCGGCGACCTGATCCCGGCCGACCTGCGGCTCATCACCTCCAAGGACCTGATGGTCAGCCAGGCCGCGCTGTCCGGCGAGTCCCTCCCGGTCGCCAAGGCCGACACTCCCCCTCGCTCCGCCGGGGGGACCCCCAGCACCGAGGACCTCGGCCAGCAGCGGACCACCGACCCCGTGGAGGCCGACAACCTCTGCCTCATGGGCACTTCGGTCACCTCCGGCACCGCCACCGGAGTCGTCGTCGCCACCGGCTCCGACACCTACTTCGGCTCGATGGCCGGTTCTCTGGTCGGCGAGCGCCCGCAGACCAACTTCGACACCGGCGTGCGCAAGGTCAGCTTCCTGCTGATCCGCTTCATGCTGGTGATGGTCCCGGTCGTCTTCATGATCAACGGCTTCACCAAGGGCGACTGGGACGAGGCCCTCCTCTTCGGCATCGCCGTCGCGGTCGGCCTGACCCCCGAGATGCTGCCGATGGTCGTCTCCGCCAACCTGGCGCGCGGCGCGGTGGCCATGTCCAAGCGCAAGGTCGTCGTCAAGCGGCTCAACGCGATCCAGAACCTGGGCGCCATGGACGTGCTCTGCACCGACAAGACCGGCACCCTCACCGAGGACCGGATCGTCCTGGACCGCTACCTGGACGTGCACGGAAACGAGGACAACGAGGTCCTGGAGTACGGCTACCTCAACTCCCGCTTCCAGACCGGCCTGAAGAACCTGATGGACCAGGCGGTCATCGACCGCGTGGGCGAGGCCGAGGAGGTTGTCGTCGACGCACGGTTCTCGATGGTCGACGAGATCCCCTTCGACTTCGCCCGGCGCCGGATGTCCGTGGTCCTCAACCGCAACAGCATGGTGGGCGAACTCGGCCGCCCCGAGCACATCATGATCACCAAGGGTGCCGTGGAAGAGGTCCTGGCCCTCTGCACGCACATGACGGACCGCGGCAAGAAGGTCGAACTGACCGAGCAGCTGCGCTGGCACGTCACCCGCATCGCCGAGGACAACAACCGCCAGGGCCTGCGCGTCCTGGCCGTCGCCACCCGCACCGTCCGCAGCGCGCGCGACACCTACACGGTCGCCGACGAGGAGCAGCTGACCCTGATCGGCTTCCTCGCCTTCCTCGACCCGCCGAAGGCCGACGCCGCCACGGCCCTGCGGGGCCTCGCCGACAAGGGCATCGCGGTGAAGGTGGTGACCGGCGACAACGAGCTCGTCGCCGCCCGGGTGTGCGCGGACGTCGGCATCGACGTGGGCCACGTGGTCTCGGGCTGCGAGATCGACGCCCTCGAGGACGCGGCGCTGCGCGCGCTGGCCGCCCGTACGACGGTCTTCGCCAAGGTCAACCCGGTCCAGAAGGCCCGCATCGTACGGGCCCTGCAGGCGGACGGGCACACCGTCGGCTTCCTCGGGGACGGCATCAACGACGCGGCGGCGCTGCGCGACGCCGACGTCGGCATCTCGGTCGACACCGCCGTCGACATCGCCAAGGAGTCCGCCGACATCATCCTGCTGGAGAAGGACCTGACCGTCCTGGAGCAGGGCGTCATCCAGGGCCGGACCACCTTCGGCAACACGATCAAGTACATCAAGATGACGGCGTCGTCGAACTTCGGCAATGTCTTCTCGGTGCTGGTGGCGAGCGCGTTCATCCCCTTCCAGCCGATGCTCGCGATCATGCTGCTGGTGCAGAACCTGGTCTACGACATCGCCCAGCTGGCGACGCCGTGGGACCGGATGGACGAGGAGTACCTGCGCAAGCCGCGGAACTGGGACGCCAAGGGCATCCTCCGCTTCATGGTGACCATCGGTCCCGTCAGTTCCGTCTTCGACATCGCGATGTTCCTGATCATGTGGAACGTCTTCGCCGCCGACAGCGAGGCCAGCCAGGCGCTCTTCCAGTCCGGCTGGTTCGTCGAGGGCCTGCTCTCGCAGACCCTGGTCGTCCACATGATCCGTACCCGCAAGATCCCCTTCATCCAGTCGCGGGCCTCCTGGCCGGTGATGGTGATGACGATCCTCGCGGTGCTGACCGGGCTCTACCTGCCCTTCTCGCCGCTGGCTCCCTCGCTGGGCTTCGTGGCCCTGCCGGCGAGCTACTTCCCGTGGCTGATCGGCGTGCTCCTCGCGTACTGCACGCTCACCCAGTTCGTGAAGACCTGGTACATCCGCAAGTTCAACACCTGGCTGTAAGAACCCTCCGGAGGAAGGAGAAGGGCCGATGACGCTTCTCACGGAATGGCAGATGGCCGGGCACCTGGCCGCCGCGCTCGGGTTCGGGGCGGCGATCGGCCTGGAACGGCAGTGGCGCGCCCGGATGGCGGGGCTGCGCACGAACGCCCTGGTGGCGGGTGGCGCGGCGCTGTTCGTGCTGCTCTCGCAGTACGGGTTCCTGAGCACGGTCTCGGAGGTGAACTACGACGGCTCGCGGGTCGCGGCACAGATCGTCTCCGGGATCGGCTTCCTCGGAGCCGGGGTGATCATGCGCGACGGGCTGAGCGTGCGGGGCCTGAACACGGCGGCCACCCTGTGGTGTTCGGCGGCGGTGGGCTGCCTGGCCGGCGTGGGCCTGTTCGTACTGGCCGCCTTCGGGACGGTGGGGGTGGTGGGGGCCAACCTCCTGCTGCGTCCTCTGGGCCGGCGGCTGGACCGCGAACCGCGCGGCGGGGCCGAGGTGGCCACCGACGTCCACTTCGAGGCGGTGTGCCTGGAGGCGGAGGAGGCCCACATCCGCCACCGGGTGGTCGACGCGCTGGGCCGGCCGGGCTACCAGCTGCGCTCGATCCGCAGCCAGGACGGCCCGCAGGACGGCCTGGTGACGGTGTCGGCGCTGCTGACCGCCGAGGGAGAGGGGGGCCGGGCGCTGGAGGAAGCGGTCAGCAACCTCTCGCTCGACCCCTCGGTCTCGGCGGTCAGCTGGTCGGTCGTGCCCGACCCTACTTGAGCGTGGCGGAGGTCAGGCCGGCCTGGATCTGGCGCTGGAAGGACAGGTAGACGGCGAGCATCGGGATGATCGCGATGGTGGCGCCGGCGAACAGCACCGGCAGGTCCGTCTCGTACCCCATCTGCTGCTGGAGCTGGATGAGCCCCTGGGTGAGCATGTAGCGCTCGGGGTCCGAGCTCGTCTGTGGCTGCATGAGCACGGCGGGCAGGATGTACTGGTTCCACTGGCCCAGGACATTGAATATCCCGACGCTGATCAGGCCGGGCTTGGCCATCGGCAGCATCACCTGGAAGAAGATCCGGGTGTCGGAGGCCCCGTCGATGACCGCCGCCTCGTGGATCGCCGTCGGCAGCGTCCTGAAGAAGGAGTGCATGAAGAAGACGGTGAAGGGCATCGAGTAGGCGATGTACACCAGGATCAGGCCCTGGTAGGTGTTCAGCATGTCGAAGCGCTTGACCATGAAGAACAGCGGCACGAGCGCCAGGAAGACGGGGAACATGGCCCCGCTGACGAAGAAGTAGTAGACGGGGCGGTTGCCCTTGAAGGGGTAGCGGGCCAGTACGTACGCGGCCATCGAGCCGAGCAGCATGGTCAGCGGCACCGAGAACACCAGCACGATCAGCGTGTGGGCGAAGTAGCCGCCGATGCCCTTGGTCCAGGCGCGCGAGAAGGCGTCGAAGTGCCAGTTGGAGGGCCAGCTCAGGGCCGAGCCGCCGATCTGCGCGTCGGTCTTGAAGGATCCGAGGACGAGCCAGATCAGGGGAAGCACGATCAGTATCGCCCAGAGGGCGAGGAACCCGTGCGAGAAGACGTTGAGGACCATGCCCTCGGAGCGGCGGCTCTCCCGCTCCTTCGCCCGTCCGGCTCCGCCGGACCGCTCCGCGGACTTTTCGCCCGGAGCCTTGATCACTGTGGTCATGATGGTCTCCCGCTCAGAACTCGATGCGCTCGCGGCGGGTGGCGCGCAGCGTGATGACGGAGAGGATCATGGTCAGGACGAGCATGACCACGCCCATGGCACAGGCGTAACCGCTCTTGCCGAAGTACAGGAAGTTGCGCATCAGCACCGTGGCCATGACCTCGCTGTGGTGGTCGGGACCGCCGCCGAACTGGCCCGACGTCATGGTCGACACGAGCACGAACATGTCCATCGCGGCGATGCCCAGATAGACCGCGGCGGTCTGCACAGAATCCCACAGCAGGGGCAGGGTGACCTTGAAGAAGGTCTGGGCGCGTCCGGCGCCGTCGAGCAGCGCGGCCTCGTAGATGTCCTTGGGGACGGACTGCATGGCCGCGGAGAAGAGGACGAGGTAGAAGCCGACGCCGGACCAGACGACCACGAACAGCAGGCACCAGACGACGAACTTGGGCTCGTTGAGCCATTCGACCGGGTGCTGCGCGTCGATGAGGCCGAGTTTGATGAGGAAGCCGTTGAGCAGGCCGCCCTCGTCGCTGCGGTAGACCGCGCCGAAGAGCACGGCGAGGATCGCGAGGGAGAGGACCTGCGGGAAGAAGTAGACGATCTTGTAGACGCGCGAGCCCGCGACTCCCTGCACTCCGCCGGCCCCGCTGCGCCCTCCCGCGTTCACCATGAAGGCGAAGAAGAGGGCCAGCAGGATGGTGATCACGGGGACGAACACCAGGAGCAGCAGGTTGTGCCACAGTGCGCCGCGGAAGACCTCGTCCTTCAGCAACGCCGAATAGTTGTCCAGACCGACGAAATCGAAGGTCGGCGACTGGCCCGTCCAGTTGGTGAAGGAATAGCCGAACGTCTGAACGTACGGCCAGATGACGAAGGTCAAATACAGTGCGAGTGGCGCGATGAGGAAGCCGGCGATGAAGCCGCCCTTCCCTCTCCCCTGGGCTACGTGGCTCATGGTGTCCGTCCCTGGTATTGCCGGGTGACCGGTGGACGCGGCGTCAGCTGCGGTGGTTGTTCTTGGCGTTCGGGTCCTTGGCCGCCTTGTCTACCGCAGCCTGGGCCCGCTTGATCCATTCCTTTGGCTGGATCCGCTGCGCCATCAGCTCATTGGACGCGTTCTCGATCTCCGTGCCCATCTCGCTGTACCACTCGGTGTACAAGTAGTTGAAGGTGTTGTCACCGGCGCTCTTGAGCGACTCCACCGCCGACTGAGTGCCCGACCGCAGCTTGACCTTGGGGTCCACGCCGTCCTTGACGACGGTGAGCGAGTTGGCCTGCTGGGCGAAGATCGTCGACCATTCGCGGGACAGCATCGAACGGAGGAACTCCAGGCCTCCGGCCTTGTTGGCGGCCTTCTCCGGGACGATGAACGGCTCGCCGGCGCCGGCCCGGATGGCCTCGAAGGGGAGCTTGCTGTCCGCGAGCACGGGGACCGGAAGGAACTTCATGTCGAAGTCCTCCGGGGTCTGCTTCAGCTGCTCGTTCTCCAGCCAGGAGCCGGAGGGGATGAAGACGGCCTTGTACTGGTTCCAGGCGGTCTGGGACTCCGTGTGGGTGAGGCCGTTGGTGCCCGGCATCAGCAGGCCCTTCTCGACCACCTCGTAGACCGCCTCGACGGCGGCGAGGGCCGCCGGGTTGTCCGCGAAGGCGTTGGGCTCCAGGTTGTCGATCGCCTTCATCGCGTCCAGGCCGCCCTTCTTGGCGATCAGGTCCATGATGACGACGTTGATGTAGTACGGGTACTTGCCCTGGTGGGCGAGGCCACCGATGCCCGCCTCCTTGGCCTTGGTGCAGACCGCGAGGAACTCGTCCCAGGTCTTCGGCGCCGTCCAGCCCTTCTCCTTGAAGAGCTTGCCGGAGTACCAGAAGCCGAAGACGGTGTAGACGTAGTTCAGGGCGACGAACTTGCCGCCCTGGGTGCCCTGTTCCACGGTCCCGGCGATGAGGGTGTCGCGCACCTTCTTGGCCGGATCGTCGAGCGAGGGGGCGTCGAGCACCGCGGCGAGGTCGGCGAGCTGACCGCCCTTGGCGAGCACGTCGAGCTTGATCTGCTGGGCACCGGCGTCGTCGACGACGTCCGGCGGGTTGCCGCCGTTGAAGCGGGGCTGGAGCTTCGCGGTGATCTCCTGGGTGCCCAGGTGCGCGCTGGTGGTGCCCCACTTCTTGTCGAAGGCGGCCTCCCAGGCCTTCGCGTAGTCGTCGCCGAAGCCGCCCTTGAAGACGACGACGTCCAGCTTGCCTCCCTTCGCGACGCCGAAGGGGTTCTCCTTGGTCACGGTCCCCTTGTCGGGGCCCTTCGTGGAGGTCTCCTCGCCCCCGGAGGCGCAGGCGGACAGGAAGCTCATCGTCGGCACGGTGATCAGTCCGAGCGCCGCGGAGCGCTTGATCAGGTCACGGCGGCCGAGGCCCTCACCGGTGGATGCCATGCTCATGTCCTCGCCTTCGTCAGAAGTGTGAAGGAGACGGGAAAACACGGCAGTTGCCGTGTATGCGGACAACGCCGCAGCTCCCGCCGTCCCCCGGGTCCGGAGCCGCTCATACCGAGGCGACCTGGACGGGCACAGGTATAGTCCACTTCCGCTCGCCTGAGCAAGATCGCACACAAGGATGACCGCCAGCTTTTCCGAGTTGAGACCTGTCCGTCACCTGGCACCGCCATCGAGAAAAGCGGAAGGGCCGTATCCCCTTAACGGGGATACGGCCCTATGGTGCCGAGAAGCGGAGACGGACTCCGCTTGGCGCGCCCTTAGCCGCGGATGAGGTTGCGGAGCACGTACTGCATGATGCCGCCGTTGCGGTAGTAGTCCGCCTCACCCGGCGTGTCGATGCGGACGACCGCGTCGAACTCCACACCGGTGTCGGTGGTGACCTTGACGGTGCGCGGGGTGGTGCCGTTGTTCAGCTCCTCCACACCGGTGAAGGCGAAGGTCTCCTCGCCGGTGAGGCCCAGGGAGGCCGCCGTGGCGCCCTCGGGGAACTGCAGGGGCAGGACGCCCATGCCGATCAGGTTGGAGCGGTGGATGCGCTCGTAGGACTCGGCGATGACGGCCTTGACGCCGAGCAGCGCGGTGCCCTTGGCCGCCCAGTCGCGGGACGAGCCCGAGCCGTACTCCTTGCCCGCCAGGATGACCAGCGGGATGCCGGCGGCCTGGTAGTTCTGCGAGGCGTCGTAGATGAACGCGACCGGCGCGCCCTCGGCGGTGAAGTCGCGGGTGAAGCCGCCCTCGGTGCCCGGCGCGATCTGGTTGCGCAGGCGGATGTTGGCGAAGGTACCGCGGATCATGACCTCGTGGTTGCCGCGGCGGGAACCGTACGAGTTGAAGTCGCGGCGCTCGACGCCGTGCTCCGTGAGGTACTTGCCGGCCGGGGTGTCGGCCTTGATCGCACCGGCCGGGGAGATGTGGTCGGTGGTGACCGAGTCGCCCAGCTTCGCCAGCACGCGCGCGCCGGCGATGTCGGAGACCGGGGTGGTCTCCATCGTCATGCCCTCGAAGTAAGGGGGCTTGCGGACGTAGGTGGACTGCGGGTCCCACTCGAACGTGTTGCCGGTCGGGATCGACAGCGCCTGCCACTGGGCATCGCCCGCGAAGACGTCCTGGTAGGACTTGTTGAACATGTCCTCGCCGATGGCGTTCGCCACGACGTCGTTGACCTCGGCCTCGGAGGGCCAGATGTCCTTGAGGAAGACCGGCTTGCCGTCGGTGTCGGTACCGATGGCGTCCGTGGTGATGTCCACCTTCATGGAGCCCGCGATGGCGTACGCGACGACCAGCGGCGGGGAGGCCAGGTAGTTCATCTTGACGTCGGGGTTGATCCGGCCCTCGAAGTTGCGGTTGCCGGAGAGCACCGAGGTGACCGCGAGGTCGTGCTCGTTGATCGCCTTCGAGATCTCCTCGTCCAGCGGACCGGAGTTGCCGATGCAGGTGGTGCAGCCGTACCCGACGAGGTTGAAGCCCATCTTGTCGAGGTACGGGGTGAGGCCGGCCTTGTCGAAGTAGTCGGTGACGACCTTCGAGCCCGGGGCCAGGGTGGTCTTGACCCAGGGCTTGCGGGTCAGGCCCTTCTCGACCGCCTTCTTGGCCACGAGGGCCGCGGCCACCATGACGTAGGGGTTCGAGGTGTTGGTGCACGAGGTGATCGCGGCGACGGTGACGGCGCCGTGGTCGATCTCGAAGGAGGAGCCGTCGGCCAGGGTGACCAGGGTGGGCTTCGACGGGGCGCCGTTCGGGTGGTTCGCCGGGGCGTCGGAGGCCGGGAAGGACTCCTTGCCCGCCTCGTCGATGTCGTCGACGTAGTTGCGCACGTCCTGGGCGAACTGCTCCGCGGCGTTCGCGAGGACGATGCGGTCCTGCGGGCGCTTCGGGCCGGCGATGGAGGGGACGACGGTGGAGAGGTCGAGCTCCAGCTTCTCGGAGAAGTCCGGCTCGGCGGCCGGGTCCAGCCACAGGCCCTGGGCCTTGGCGTACGCCTCGACGAGCGCGACCTGCTGGGCGTCGCGGCCGGTCAGGCGCAGGTACTTCAGGGTCTCGTCGTCGATCGGGAAGATCGCGGCGGTGGAGCCGAACTCCGGCGACATGTTGCCGATGGTCGCGCGGTTCGCGAGCGAGGTGGCGGCGACGCCCTCACCGTAGAACTCGACGAACTTGCCGACGACGCCGTGCTTGCGCAGCATCTCGGTGATCGTCAGCACGAGGTCGGTGGCGGTGGTGCCGGTCGGCAGCTCGCCGGTCAGCTTGAAGCCCACGACGCGCGGGATCAGCATGGAGACCGGCTGGCCGAGCATCGCGGCCTCGGCCTCGATGCCGCCGACGCCCCAGCCCAGCACGCCCAGGCCGTTGACCATGGTGGTGTGCGAGTCGGTGCCGACGAGGGTGTCGGGGTAGGCCACACCGTTACGGACCATGACCGTGCGGGCCAGGTGCTCGATGTTGACCTGGTGGACGATGCCGGTGCCCGGGGGGACGACCTTGAACTCGTCGAAGGCGGTCTGGCCCCAGCGCAGGAACTGGTAGCGCTCCTTGTTGCGGCCGTACTCCAGCTCCACGTTCTGGGCGAACGCGTCCTTGGTGCCGAACTTGTCGGCGATGACCGAGTGGTCGATGACCAGCTCGGCCGGGGCCAGCGGGTTGATCTTGGACGGGTCGCCGCCGAGGGCCTTCACGGCCTCACGCATGGTGGCGAGGTCCACGACGCAGGGCACGCCGGTGAAGTCCTGCATGATCACGCGAGCCGGCGTGAACTGGATCTCCTCGCTGGGCTGGGCCTGCGAGTCCCAGTTACCGAGCGACCGGATGTGGTCGGCGGTGATGTTCGCGCCGTCCTCGGTACGGAGCAGGTTCTCCAGCAGCACCTTCAGGCTGTAGGGAAGGCGGGCGGAGCCCTCGACCTTGTCCAGCTTGAAGATCTCGTACGACTCGTCGCCCACCTGCAGCGTGCTGCGGGCGTCGAAGCTGTTCGCCGACACGACAGTCTCCTTCATGCATGAATTTCGCGCTTTTACCGCAATCCTGCCGCGAGGCACTCTGGCCAATCCGCTAAGGTGAGGCTAAGTTAGGGCACCCTTACCAGCGGGACGGCTGCGGTACGTCTCTTGGGCAGATATCTCGATGTCGAGATAACTCTAGTACATGTCCGCGGCGCGGACGAGGCGCGGACCCGTCGGCCCGCCGTCACGCCCGCCCGGGCGGGCCCCCGCGGGTAGGCCGCACGGACCCGTTCCCGCCCGGCAACCGGCGCACACGGCGCGAATACCGCCGGGCCCGAGCCCCCGTACGCCCCTTCGTGCGCGCCGCCGCGCTCCCTATCCTGCTCCGAGGAGCCCCGGGGGGTCGGAGTTCCGCGTCAGGGGGCTGCGGTGGCACGTGCGGTGGGAATCGACCTGGGTACGGACCGCTGCGCCGTGTTCGTCCCGGACGGGAGCGGGGGCCGCGGAGGCCCCCTGGCCATCCCCTCCGTGGTCGCCTTCGCCACCGACGGCGAGGTCCTGGTCGGCGAGGCCGCCCGGCGCCAGGCCGTCACGAATACCGCGCGCACCGTCCACGCGGTCAGGCGGCACCTGGGCACCGGCTGGACGCTGCGGATCGACGGGGAGACGTACACCGCGCAACGGATCGCCGCGCTCCTGCTCGGCCGGCTGAAGAGCGACGCCGAGGCCCGCCTCGGCGAGCCGGTGACCGAGGCGGTGATCACCGTTCCGGCCGACTTCGGCGAGGCGCAGCGGCAGGCCACCCGGGAGGCCGGGGCGCTCGCGGGCCTCAAGGTGCTGCGCGTCGTCAGCGAGCCCGCCGCGGTGGGCCTGGCGTACGGGGCGGGCAGGGCCGGTGCGGACGAGACCGTAATCGTGGTCCGGCTGGGCGGCGGCAGCTTCGACGTCTGCCTGATGGAGACCTGCCGGGCCGGCGGCGAGGTCGTCGCCGAGGTCAAGGCCGGCGCCGGAGACTGCGGCCTGGGCGGGGGCGACTGGGACCGGGCCTTGGCCGACCGGCTCGCCGCGCGGTTCCGCGCCACGCACGGGGTGGACCTGTACGGGGACGAGGCGGCGGCGCGGCGGCTGCGCGAGGCGGCCGAGCAGGCGAAGACCGACCTCTCCTCGGCCTCCGAGACCACCGTCAGCCTGCCGTTCATCGCCGGCTCGGCCGACGGCCCGCTGCACCTGGAGGAGCGGCTGACCCGCGCCGAGTTCGAACGGCTGACCAGCGGGCTCCTGGCGCGCTGCGCGCCCGTGTTCTACCAGGTCGTCAGGGACGCGGGCATCGCACTGGGTGAGATCGACCACGTCGTGCTGGCCGGCGGCGCGACCCGCATGCCCGCCTTCGTGAACCTCGTCCGCGAGCTGACCGGTGGGCTGGAGCCGGTCCGAGGGGCGTACGGGGACGAAGGCGCCGTGAGCGGGGCCGCGATCCAGGCCGCGATCCTCACGGGGGCGCGCCGGGACGCCCTGCTGCTCGACGCCACCTGCAAGTCGCTGGGCGTGGAGACCGCGGGCGGCGCCATGACGCGGGTCATCGAGCGCAACACCACCATTCCGACCAAGGGCTCCATGTTCTTCGCCGGCTCCGGGAGCGGGCCCCTGGTCGTGCGGGTCTACCAGGGCGAGCAGGCCGAAGCCGCGGACAACGAGCTGCTGGGCACGATCGAGCTGGCCGGACCGCTGCCCGGCGGCCGTCGGGGCGCCCCGCGCGTCGAGGTCACCTTCGAGATCGACGGCAGCGGGCTGATGAACGTCTGGGCCGAGTACCCCGGTACGAGGCGCAGAGCGCGGATGACCGCGACCGGCCCGGCGCCGTCGGGGGGCGGCGCCGAGCTGGTCGCGGTGGATCCGCAGGACGGGCGGGGGACCGGGGAGGAGCAGGTCCGGGCGGCAGCCGAGCAGGCGGGCTTCGGTGGCCACACGGCGACGTACGACACCTCCGTCGCCGGGGGCCAGATGGCCAGGGGCGCGATCGCCGCGGCGCTGGGGATGCGTTCGCTGGCCGCACGCATCTCGGGCCGGGGGCGCACGCGGCTGCACTTCTTCGAGCACGGGCTGGTCGTCGCGGGGCCCGACGGCGAGGCCGAAGCGTGCCGTTGGGACGCGCTCTCGGTGTGCCAGAACGTCGTACGGCACTTCTACAACGGGGCGCACACCCACACGACCCACGCGTACCGGCTGACCCGTCCCGACGGCTCGGTCCTGCTGCCCGGCCGGATCACGCCGGACGCGCACCGGTGGGGTCCCGCGGTCCAGGAGGCCGTGACGGCGGCCCGGCTGCCCGCGGCACTGGCCGCGGTCCACGAGGGCCGGGCGGTGGCCTTCGGCGCGTTCTCCCTGAGCCGGGAGGCGGTGACGGCGCGCGAGAGGCCGGCCGCGTGGGACCGGGTCGAGGCGGTCCACGTCGCGGGCGGGTGGGTCAGGATCACGCTCAAGGGGCGGCGCCGGGCCATGGCGCGCGCGAAGGTGAGCGATATCCCGAACTTCTTCGTCTTCCAGGCGCTCGCCGAGCACCTGCACCATGCGGCCGGGAAGCCGTAGCGGGGCATCGGCGCGACGCTCGGGGGTGGGGGGCGCGGTGGGCCGGCGCGGTCCCGGGAGTCAGCCGGCGAGGCCGTGGCGGGCCGCCCAGGAGTTGACGGCGGCGGCGATCTCCTGCGGCCGGTCCTCCGGGCACAGGTGGGCGGCGGAGCCGCAGTACTCGCTCTCCAGGGCCGAGATGTTCTCCTCGCACCAGGCAGCCTGCCCGGGTCCGACCATCAGCGTGGGCGAGCCGTCGAAGGTGAGCAGCAGTTTGGGCACTTCGGGGCTGGCCGACAGCCAGGCGCCGTACTCCTCGACGCGCGCGACCACATCGGCGGGTTCGCCCCCGAGCGGCATCGAGCGGGCCCACTGGAGCATCGGCAGCCGGCTCTCGCGGGTGGGGTAGGGAGCGGCGTAGACGGCCCGGTCGGCTTCGCTCATCGGGTTCAGGACCGTTCGGCGGATGCTGTCCTCGATGAAGAGGTTCCGGTCCAGGACCATCTCCTCCCCCACCCCCGGCGTACGCATCGCCTCGAACCGGGCGCGGGCGGCGCCGGGGTACTCCTCCCAGGTCATCGGCCGCAGGATCGTTTCCATGAAGGCGACGCCGCGGACCCGCCGCGGGTGCCGGGCCGCCCAGTCGAAGGCGAGCGCCCCGCCCCAGTCCTGGCCGACGAGGACGACCCGGTCCAGGCCGAGCGCGTCGAACCAGGCGTCCAGGTAGCGCGCGTGGTCCTCGAAGCGGTACGCGCCGCCGGGCTTGCCGGAGCGGCCCATGCCGATGAGGTCCGGGGCGAGGACGCGCACCCGGCCCTGCTCCGCACCCTCGATGCGGGGCAGTACGCCTCGCCAGAGGTGGGAGGAGGTGGGGTTTCCGTGCAGGAACACGAAGGGGACGGGGCCGGCGCCGTCCCGGCCGCGGGCGCCGCCCGCGCCGAGCTCCTCGTAGTGCATCGTCGAGTCGAGTACGTCGATCGTGGCCATGACGGGCCCCTCTCACCATTCGTTCGCGACACTAACGTTAGTGTCACGAACGAAACTATACCGTTAGTGCCACCAACGCAACGGATAGACTCGCCGCATGACCACGGATGAGGGACGGGCCGCCGTTCCGGCGCGACTGCGGGAGCTGCCGAGCCGACTGCTAGGGCAGGCCTCGGCGCAGGCCCAACGGCTGGTGGCCGAGGGACTGAACGGGGCAGATGCCCGCAAATGGCATTACGCGGCGCTGGTCGCCCTGGAGGAGTTCGGGCCCGCGAGCCAGGCCGCGCTGAGCGGCCGCACCGGCATCCACCGCAGCGACCTGGTAGCCGTCATCAACGAACTCGCCGAGCGCGAGCTGGTCGAGCGGACCCCCGACCCCGCCGACCGCCGGCGCAACGTCATCACCCTCACCCCGCTCGGCCTGCGCAGACTGCGCAAGCTGGAGCAACTCCTCGCCGCGGCCCAGGAGGAGCTTCTGTCCCCTTTGTCCGCCACCGAGCGCGAGCAGCTCACCCGGCTCCTCGGCCGCCTCGTCGAGCACCACGCGCGCGCCGACGCCACCATGGGAGCTGACGGCGGGTAACACCCGTACGGCGTACCCCGCGCGAGCGGAATCTCATATCTGAGATACGGTGCAGCCATGGCAGACGACTACCTCGTACGCATCGGCAAGCTCATCCGTGACGCCCGGCAGCACCGGGGCTGGACACAGAGTCAGCTCGCCGATGCGCTCGGAACCAGCCAGAGCGCGGTGAACCGGATCGAGCGCGGCAACCAAAACATCAGCCTTGAGATGATCGCCCGGATCGGCGAAGCGCTCGACAGTGAGATCGTCTCCCTCGGCTACGCCGGTCCGATGCACCTGCGCGTCGTCGGCGGGCGCCGGCTGTCGGGTGCGATCGACGTCAAGACGAGCAAGAACGCGTGTGTCGCGCTGCTGTGCGCCTCCCTCCTCAACAAGGGCCGTACGGTGCTCCGGCGCGTGGCCCGCATCGAAGAGGTCTACCGCCTCCTGGAGGTCCTGAACTCCATCGGCGTCCGCACCCGCTGGATCAACGACGGCGTGGACCTGGAGATCGTCCCGCCCGCCCGCCTCGACATGGACGCCATGGACGCGGACGCGGCCCGCCGGACCCGCAGCATCATCATGTTCCTCGGCCCCCTGCTGCACCGGATGGACCGCTTCCGGCTGCCGTACGCGGGCGGCTGCGACCTCGGCACCCGCACCATCGAGCCGCACATGATCGCCCTGCGCCGCTTCGGCCTGGACATCACCGCGACCGAGGGCATCTACCACGCGCAGGTCGAGGCGGGGGTCTCCCCCGGCCGCCCGATCGTGCTGACCGAGCGCGGGGACACGGTCACCGAGAACGCGCTGCTGGCCGCCGCCCGGCACGACGGCGTCACCGTCATCCGCAACGCCTCCTCCAACTACATGGTCCAGGACCTGTGCTTCTTCCTGGAGGCCCTGGGCGTGCAGGTCGAGGGCATCGGCACCACCACTCTGACCGTGCACGGCGTACCGAACATCGACGTGGACGTGGACTACTCCCCCTCCGAGGACCCGGTCGAGGCGATGAGCCTGCTCGCCGCGGCGGTGGTCACGGAGTCCGAGCTGACCATCCGCCGGGTGCCGATCGAGTTCATGGAGATCGAGCTCGCGGTCCTGGAGGAGATGGGCCTCGACCACGACCGCTCGGCGGAGTACTCCGCCGACAACGGCCGCACCCGCCTGGTGGACCTGACGGTCCGCCCGTCGAAGCTCGAGGCGCCGATCGACAAGATCCACCCGATGCCGTTCCCCGGGCTGAACATCGACAACGTCCCCTTCTTCGCGGCCATCGCCGCGGTGGCCCAGGGCCAGACCCTGATCCACGACTGGGTGTACGACAACCGGGCCATCTACCTGACCGACCTCAACCGCCTCGGCGGCCGCCTCCAGCTCCTGGACCCCCACCGCGTCCTGGTCGAGGGCCCCACCCGCTGGCGCGCGGCGGAGATGATGTGCCCGCCGGCCCTGCGCCCGGCGGTGGTGGTCCTCCTCGCGATGATGGCGGCCGAGGGCACCTCGGTCCTGCGCAACGTCTACGTCATCAACCGCGGCTACGAGGAACTGGCGGAACGCCTCAACTCGGTCGGCGCCCAGATCGAGATCTTCCGCGACATCTAGCCGGAAGTGATCCGGGACCGGCCGCTTCTGGCCGGATCCGGTACGGCTGGCCGCCCCCGCGTCTGCGACCCGGCACAATCGGGACGTTCGTACGGCGTCAAGGGGGCGGCCATGGGCGTGGATCGGGACACGGGTAGCGGTACGGGGATCCCCGAGCTCGCGGGAGGGGCGGTGCTCGGGTCGCTCTTCGACCTGAAATCGGACTCGATCGGCACCTATCTGCGCGCCCTGCGCGAGCACGGTGACGTCGTCCGGATCACCGCGGGGCCGCCCGGACTGCGTGCCGAGCTCCACTGCGTCTTCTCCGCCGAGGGCGTCCAGCAGGTCCTGGCGGCTCAGGCGGCCAACTTCCGCAAGGACAACCCCTTCTACCAGGAGATCCGGGACGCCTTCGGCAACGGCCTGCTGACCAGCCAGGACGAGGACTACCTGCGCCAGCGGCGGCTGGTCCAGCCGCTGTTCACCAAGCGCCGGGTGGACGGGTACGCGGACGCGGTCGCCGACGAGACCCGGTCGACCATCGCCGCCTGGACCCAGGCGGCGGACGGGGTCGTCGACGTCGCCGACGAGATGATGCACCTCGCCCTGCGCGCGGTCGCCCGGATCCTCTTCGGCACGGACGTGGACACCACCGTCGATGTCGTGGACCGGTGTTTTCCGGTCATCACGCAGTACGCGCTGCGCCGGGGCTACTCCCCGGTCAACATCCCGCGCAACTGGCCCACCCCGGGCAACCGGCGGGCGGCCGCCGCGATGGACGAGCTGTACGCCGCCTGCGACAAAATCATCGCCGAGCGACGCGGCGGCGGCCCGGCCGAAGGGGGCGAGGACCTGCTGAGCCTGCTCGCCGCCGCCACGAGCACGGACGACGGGGAGTTCGACGCCACCGAGCTGCGCGAGCAGGTGCTGATCTTCCTGCTCGCCGGGCACGAGACGACCGCCACCTCGCTCGCCTTCTCCCTGCACCTGCTGGCCCGCCACCCCGAGTCGCAGAGCCGGGCCCGCGAGGAGGTCTTGCGCGTCCTGGGCGACCGTACGCCGGGGGCCGCCGACCTCGACCGGCTCCCGTACCTGACGCAGGTGCTCAAGGAGGCGATGCGGCTGTACCCGGCGGCCCCGGCCATCGGGCGGCGCGCGGTCGCGGCCTGCGAGATCGACGGGCACGCCGTCCCGGCGGGGGCCGACGTGATCCTCGCGCCCTGGGTGACGCACCGCCACCCCCGGTACTGGCCGGACCCGGAGCGCTTCGACCCCGACCGCTTCACCCCGGAGGCGGAGGCGGCCCGGCCGCGCTACGCCTGGTTCCCCTTCGGCGGCGGTCCGCGCGCCTGCATCGGGCAGCACTTCTCGATGCTGGAGTCGGTGATCGCGCTGGCGATGATCCTGCGGGCCTACGAGTTCGAGGCCGTGGACACCGAGGTCCCGGTCACCGCCGGGATCACCCTGCGCACCACCGGCCCGGCGCGCTGCCGGATCCGCCGACCGGACGACTGGATCGCCGACGCCTGAGGCTTGCCCCGTAAATGATCTACGAGTCGCCTCGGGCGTGGCCGGCCGCGTGGCGGTCCGCTCGCCTGTCCGGCGAGGGCGAGGTTGTGCATGCGGGCGATGCCGAGCACGGCGTGGTGGACGCCGACGGTGGGGCATGACCAGTCCGGTGCCGGGATAGCCGCCGTCGGCGATCGTCATGGTCCGGCCGACGGCGGCGGGGCTGGAGCGCCAGCATCGCCGTGATCGCACCAGCCATTCCAAGATCATTTCACCCGCGACCGGCAGCTCCTGGACGGCTTCGTGTCGACCGTAGAGTGCGGTCATGGATGAGATCCCCTGGTTCGAGTACGAAGAGGACGACCTGGACGCCGCCCAACGCGCGTTCGTGGACGTTCTGGCCGAACGCGCGGGATCCTGGCTGGTGGACCCGCTCGACACTGTCGTGCTGCCCTCGGCGCACACCTTCGACGGCCAGCTGATCGTCTATCTGGACATCGGTGACCCGCAAAGCAACCGGGGAGTTCTGACGGTGGGCGCCCACTTCGACGGGTCCGTCGTCCGTGGGGTCGAACTCCACAACCAGGACTTCACTATCCGGCAGGCCGCCAGTGAGTTCGTCTTCGAAGCCGCGGGCAGCCCTAAGGAGCTGGGGAACAGCTCTCAGGCGGATTCCCGGCCCGAAACCGCCGGTCCGGCCGGCGCCGGCACGTGGTTGCCCTGGAGGCGTGCGAGGTCGGAGGGGCGGACCTGGATCGCGAACACCGCGATCACCGCCCCGACCAGGGTGAACAGCGCCGCCGCCACGAAGGCCGCGGACACCCCCGAGGTCAGCACCTGGTCGGCCCAGGGTTTCGGGAGCTGCCCGGTCCGCAGGAAGAGGGCCTTCTGCTCGGGGCCGGCCGCGGCGAGGAAGGACGGCACCTGCTCCTTGGCCTCGTTGCGGCTGGCCGTGCCGAAGACGGTCACCAGGATCGACAGGCCGAGCGATCCGCCCACCTGCTGCATCGTGTTGAGCAGCCCGGACGCGGCGCCCGACTCCCGGTCGGGCACGTTGGACAGGGCCATCAGCGTCAGCGAGACGAACTGCAGGCCCATGCCGGTGCCGAACACCAGCATCGGGCCGAGGATGCTGCCCAGGTACGTCGAGTGGACGTCGGTCTGCGTCAGCCAGCCCAGCCCGGCCGCGCAGCACAGCGCGCCGGCGACCATGAAGGGCTTGGGCCCGTAGGTGGGCAGCAGTTGTGAGGTGACCCCGGCCGCCACCGCGACCATGGCGCTGACCGGCAGGAAGGCGAGACCCGCTTGCAGCGGGCTGAAGCCGAGCACGTTCTGGACGAACAGCGTCAGGAAGAAGAACATCCCGAACATCGCGCACGCGAGCATGAGCATGATCCCGTACGTCCCGGCCCGGTTGCGGTCGGCGAACATGTGCAGCGGGGTGATCGGCTGGGACGAGCGCCGCTCGTTGACGATGAACAGCGTGAGCAGCACCACGGCGGCGGCGAAGGACGCGAGCGTGAACGGGTCGCGCCAGCCGTCCTGGGACGCGCGGATGAATCCGTAGACGAGCGCGACCATGCCCCCGGTGCCCAGCAGTGCGCCCAGGAAGTCGAAGTGCCCGGGGTGGCGTGTGGACTCCTTGATGACCCGGGACGCCATCACGGCGATCAGCAGGGCGATCGGGACGTTGACGAAGAACACCCAGCGCCAGTTGAGCCATTCGACGAGGAGGCCGCCCGCGAGGAGCCCGATCGCGCCGCCGCCCGCCGAGACTCCGGCGAACACGCCGAACGCCCGGTTGCGTGCCGGGCCTTCGCGGAAGGTGGTGGTGATCAGCGCGAGCGAGGTCGGGGAGGCGATGGCGCCGCCGACCCCCTGGAGGGCGCGGGCCGCCAGCAACTGGCCCTCGTTCTGGGCGAAACCGCCGAGGAGGGAGGCCAGGCCGAAGAGCAGGACGCCGAAGATGAAGACCCGCCGCCGGCCGAGGATGTCGCCGGCGCGGCCGCCGAGGAGCAGCAGGCCGCCGAAGGTGAGGGTGTAGGCGTTGACCACCCAGGACAGGCTCTCGGTGGAGAAGCCGAGTGCGGTCTGGATGTGCGGCAGCGCGATGTTCACGATGGTGATGTCGAGAACGACCATGAGTTGGCAGGAGGCGATGACGAACAGGGCAAGCCCGTGGCCGCTCCCTCGGACCTTGCCGTCGGTCCCGTTGCTGTGCGGCAGTGCGTTCGGGTCCACCCAGTCGACGCTATGCCCGCCCTCCGGAGGCCACCACTCGAATGGCCTAGGCCATGTGATATTTCACATGCCACACTGGGATCATGGACGAATTCCTCAGGCTCTCCGCCGAAACGGCCCGGTTCACGTACGGCGCACCGCGTGCCTTCACCTTCGGCGACGACGGCCGGCTCCTCTGGTTCCTCCGCTCCACCGGCCCCACCGACCCCTTCGACAGCCTCTGGGTGCTCGACACCGCCACCGGGACCGAGTCCCGCCTTGCCGACCCCCGCGCACTGTGCCCCGAGCCGGGCGAGCTCCCCGTCGCCGAGCGCCGGCTGCGCGAGCGGATCCGCCTCGTCGCCGCCGGGATCGGCTCGTACGCGCTCTCCGGTGACGGCCGCAGCGCCGTCTTCGCGCTGTACGGGCGGCTGTACGGCGTCTCCTGCGACGGGGCCGGGCAGCGGCCCGGCGCCGCGCCCGAGGAGATCCCGGCCGCCGGACCCGTCTTCGACCCGCGGTCCAACGCCGACGGCTCCCGTACCGCGTACGTCACGGCAGACGCCCTGCACACCGCGCCCGGCGGCCGGATCAGCCCCGACGACGGGGCCCGCTGGGGCGTGGCCGAGTT
This sequence comes from Streptomyces sp. NPDC060031, assembly GCF_042736805.1. Lineage (NCBI taxonomy): Bacteria > Bacillati > Actinomycetota > Actinomycetes > Kitasatosporales > Streptomycetaceae > Streptomyces > Streptomyces sp. NPDC060031. The sequence continues at coordinate 21,198 of NZ_JBHWVM010000008.1, read as the reverse complement.
CGCCGCCGCCGAGGAGCTGGGGCGGGCGCGGGGCCACTGGTGGTCCCCCGACGGCCAGGCCCTGCTCGCCGCCCGGGTCGACGAAAGCGCGCTCCAGCGGCGCTGGTTCGCCGACCCGGCGCGGCCCGAGCTCCCGGCCGAGGACTTCGCGTACCCCGAGGCGGGCGGCCCCAACGCCGACGTGCAGCTCTGGGTGCTCGGACCGGCGGGGACCCGGGTCCGGCTCGACTGGGACGCCGAGGCCTACCCGTACGTCTCCGAGGCGGGCTGGGAGTCGTATGACGAGATCCTGCTGACCGTGCAGGACCGGCTCCAGCAGTGTGTCCTGCTGCTGTCCGCCGACCCCGCGACCGGGCGGACCCGGGAGCTGTCGCGCACCACGCACGCCCAGTGGGTGGACCCCATGGTTCCGGGCACCCCGGCGCGGTTGCCCGACGGGCGGATGCTGACCGCCGCCGACACTCCCGCTGGGGCCGCGCGCGGCCTCGCCGTGGACGGGCGGCCGCTCACCGGGGAGGGGATCCAGATCCGCCGCGTGGCCGGGGTCCACGAGGGCGGGCTGCTGGTCGAGGCCGGGCTCCGCGACCCCTCCGAGCAGCAGGTTCTGCTGCTCGACCCCGCCACCGGCGAGCCGAGGCCGGTGGCCGACGGGCCCGGGGTGCACACCGTGACCGCCTCGGCCGGGGCCCTGCTGCTCACCTGCGCCGACGCGGACGGGATCCGGCGCACCGTACGCACCGCCGACGGGCGGGAGCTGACCCCCGGCGACCTGTCCGCGCCGCTGCCGTACCGGGTGGTCCCGGTGCTGGAGCGGGTCACCGAACACGGCGTGCCCACCGCGCTCGTGCTGCCGCGCGGCCATGTCCCCGGCCGGCGGCTGCCCGTGCTGGTCGACGGCTACGGCGGGCCCGGCTACCAGGACGTCAGCGCCGAGCCCCGCCGCTGGCAGGCCAAGCAGTGGTGGGCCGACCAGGGCTTCGCCGTGGTGAGCATCGACAACCGCGGGACCCCGTACGTCTCGCCCGCCTTCACGCACGCCATGTACCGCGGCTTCTCCGAAGTCACCCTGGACGACCAGGTCGCCGCCCTGCAGGCGCTCGGCGCGCGCCACCCGGACCTCGACCTCGGCCGCGTCGGGGTGCGCGGCTGGTCGTACGGCGGCTACCTCTCCGCGCTGGCGGTGCTGCGCCGTCCGGACGTCTTCCACGCGGCGGCCGCCGGGGCCGCGCCGACCGACTTCCGGCAGTACGACACGGCGTACACCGAGCGGTACCTGGGCCTGCCGCAGGAACACCCGGAGGTCTACGAGCGGGACTCGCTGATCCCCGACGCCCCGAAGCTGACCCGGCCGCTGCTGCTCGTGACCGGCCTGGCGGACGACAACGTCCACCCCTCCCACACCCTGCGCCTCTCCCAGGCCCTGACGGACGCGGGCCGTCCCCACCAGCTGCTGGCCCTGCCCGGCGTCACCCACATGACCCCGGGCGGCACGAGGGAGAAGGTGATGGCGCTGGAGCTGGAGTTCTTCCGCCGCGAACTGGGCCGCTGAGCCGCGGCGAACCGGGCCGCCGAGCCGGCGCGGACACGGCGCAGGGCCCCGGAGACGCCATTGGCTCCGGGGCCCTGCCCTTCCCGTGGATCCCCGTCAGTTCCCAGGGAAGTGACACGCCACCTCGCGGGAGGCGGCAAGCCGCAGCAGCGGCCGTTCGGTGCGGCAGACCTCCTGCGCCACGGGGCAGCGCGGGTGGAAGGTGCAGCCCGAGGGCGGGGCGGCCGGGCTCGGCGGGTCGCCGAGCAGCACGATCCGCTCGCGCCGCCGCTCGGCCGCCGGGTCGGGCAGCGGAACGGCGGACAACAGCGCCCGGGTGTATGGGTGCTGGGGGTTCTCGTAGAGGGACTTCTTGTCCCCGATCTCGACGATCCGGCCGAGGTACATGACGGCGACGCGGTCGCTGACCCGCTTGACCACGGACAGGTCGTGCGCGATGAACACGTACGCCAGGCCCAGTTCGGCCCGCAGCCGCTCCATCAGGTTGACGATCTGCGCCTGCACGGAGACGTCGAGGGCGGAGACCGGCTCGTCGGCTATGACCAGCCGGGGGCTGGTGGCGAGCGAGCGGGCGATGCCGATGCGCTGCGCCTGGCCGCCGGAGAACTCGTGCGGGTAGCGGTCGATGTGCTCGGGGATCAGCCCGACGAGCTCCATCAGTTCGGCGGCCCGCCGACGGGCCTCGGCCGCGCTCGCCCCCTGGACCAGCAGCGGATCCGAGATGATCCGGGACACCGTCTGGCGGGGGTTGAGGGAGGAGTGCGGGTCCTGGAAGACCATCTGGATGTTCTTGCGCAGGGGTCGCAGCGCGCCCTGGGAGAGCCGGCTGATGTCCTTGCCCTCGAACTCCACGCTGCCCGCGGTGGGTTCCAGCAGCCGCACCAGCATCCGGCCGGTGGTGGACTTCCCGCAGCCCGACTCCCCGACCAGGCCGAGGGTCTCGCCGGCCCCCAGGTCGAAGGAGACCCCGTCCACGGCGCGCACGGGCGCCCCCCGGCGCCCGGTCAGCGACCGCTTCCCGGGGAAGGTCATCGTCAGGTCCCGTACGGACAGCAGCGGTTCGGTGGTGGTGCTCATCGGGTCACCTCGGCGGGGGTTGCCGCGCCGGCCCCGGCGAAGTGGCAGGCCACCGTGCGCGGCGGCCCGTCCCCGTACGCCGCCAACTCGGGCCGCGCTTCGCCACAGCGGGCGACGGCCTTCGGACAGCGGGGGGCGAAGGCGCAGCCGGACGCGGGCGCGAGCAGGGACGGCGGGGAGCCGGGGATGAAGGGCAGCGGCGCGTCGTCGGGGGTGTCGAGGCGGGGCAGCGAGTCCAGCAGGCCCCGGGTGTAGGGGTGCGCGGGGTCGGCGAACAGCTCGTCGACCGGGGCCTGTTCGGCGGCCCGGCCGCCGTACATGACCAGGACCTCGTGGGCGACGCGGGCGACGACCCCCAGGTCATGGGTGATCATCACGACGCCGAGGCCGCGCTCCTGCTGGAGCCGGGCGATCAGTTCGAGGATCTGCGCCTGCACGGTGACGTCGAGGGCGGTGGTCGGCTCGTCCGCGATCAGCAGTTCGGGCTCGCAGGCCAGCGCCATGGCGATCATCGCCCGCTGGCGCATGCCCCCGGAGAACTGGTGCGGGTACTCCCCCGCCCGTCGGGCCGGCTCGGGGATGCCGACCTCGCCGAGCATGTCGACCGCGCGCTTGCGCGCGGCGGCCCGGCCGGCCCGGAAGTGGACCCGGAAGTGCTCGGCGATCTGCTCGCCGACCGTGTAGTAGGGGTGCAGGCTGGACAGCGGATCCTGGAAGATCATGGCCATCTTGCGGCCGCGCACGGCGGAGAGCTCCTTTTCGGAGAGGCCGGTGAGCTCCCGTCCGGCGAGCGCGACGGATCCGCCGACCTCGGCTCCGCGGTGCAGGCCCATGACGGCGAGGGAGGTGACCGACTTCCCCGAGCCGGACTCGCCGACGATGCCGAGGGTGCGGCCGGCTTCCACCGTGAAGCCCAGCGAGTCGACGGCCCGTACCGGGCCGCGCGGGGTGGTGAACGTGACGTGCAGGTCGCGTACTTCAAGCAGGGGAGCGGCCATCAGTACCTCACCCTCGGATCGATGACGGCGTACAGGAGGTCGACGGCGAGGTTGGCGACGACGATGAAGAAGGCGGCGAGCAGGGTGACGCCGAGGACCACGGGCTGGTCGGAGGTGACGAGGGCGCCGTAGAACAGCCTGCCGACGCCCGGGAGTCCGAAGATGGACTCGGTGATCACGGCTCCGGCGAGCAGCCCGCCGAGGTCCATGCCGAAGATGGTCAGGATCGGGGTCATCCCGGAGCGCAGCCCGTGCTTGACGACGACCGTGCGCTCGGGCATGCCCTTGGCGCGGGCGGTGCGGATGTACGGCTCGGCCATCGCCTCGATCATCGAGCCGCGGCTCTGCCGGGCGTACATGGCGGCGTACAGCAGGGCCAGCGCGGTCCAGGGCAGCAGCAGGTTGGTGGCCCAGGCGAGCGGATTGTCGGTGAAGGCCTGGTAGGTGGGGTACGGCAGCAGTCCGGCGACGCGGATGACTCCGTAGATGAGCATCACGGAGGTGAAGTAGACGGGCAGCGAGGCCGCGGCGACCGCGCCGATCATCAGGGCCTTGTCGGTGGCGGTGTCCTTGCGCAGCGCGGCGGTGACGCCCGCGCCGAGGCCGAGGACGAGCCAGAGCACGGCGGCGCCGAGGGCCAGGGAGGCGGAGACCGGGAGACGGTCCATGAGCAGGTCCCACACCGGCAGGGAGTTCTCGTACGAGTAGCCCAGGCAGGGGAAGTCGCACTGGACGGCGTACTGACCGGTGCCGAGGGTGCGGCCGGTGAAGATGCCGGTGAGGAAGTCGGTGAACTGGCGCCACACGGGCTGGTCCAGGCCGAGGTACTCGCGTACGTCGGCCAGCCGCTCGGCGCTGCAGGTCTTGCCGCAGGCGGCCGCGGCCGGGTCGGAGGGCAGGACGTAGAAGATGAGGAAGGTGACGGCGGCGATGGCGAGGAGCACGCCGGCGAGGGCGAGGAGCCGGCGCAGGAGGTAGAGGATCAACTGCGGCCGCCCCTCGGGTCGAGGATGTCGCGCAGGGCGTCGCCGAGGAGCGTGAAGGCGAGCACGGCGAGGAAGAGGAACACGCTCGGGATGACGAAGTACATGGGGTCGGTCTCGTAGAAGGCGACGGACTCGGCGATCATCTGGCCCCAGGACGGGGTGGGCGGGCGGACACCCACGCCGAGGTAGCTGAGCGCGGCCTCGGTGCTGATCATCCCGGGGATGAGCAGGGTGGTGTAGGCGATGACCGGGCCCGAGACGCCCGGCAGGATGTCGCGGGTCAGGATCCGCCAGGAGCTCGCGCCGCCGACGCGGGCGGCGTCGACGTACTCGCGGTGCTTGAGGGAGAGCGTCTGGCCGCGGACGACGCGGGCGACGCCGGGCCAGCCGAAGACCCCGATGACGGCGGTCATCAGGACGATCCGGTTGACGTCCTTGGCCACCGACAGCATCGCGATCATGAAGATCAGCGAGGGGAAGGACATGGTCAGGTCCATCAGCCGGGACAGGACCGCGTCGGTGCGGCCGCCGAAGTAGCCGGCGGCGATCCCGGCGGCGGTGCCCGCGACGACGACGATGGCGGTGGCGGTGAAGGCGATGAGCAGGGAGACCTGGGCGCCGTGGACGACGCGGGCGAACAGGTCGCGGCCGGTGACGGGTTCGACGCCGAGCCAGTGCTCGGGGCTGATCCCGCCGAAGGAGCCGAGGGGCTGGCCCCCGAGGTAGGGGTCGATGGCGGTCTTGTCGAACTGGTCGGGCGACCAGCCGCCGAGGGCGCCCAGCCAGGGGGCGGTGGCCGCCATCAGGACGAAGAGCAGGACGACGCAGAGACTGACGCGGACGGCGGGGCGGCGTCGGAGTTCCCGCCGGGCGAGCTGCCAGGGGCTGCTGCCGGGCGGGACCTCCTTCACCTCCGGATCACCGACGGCGGGCACGGTGGTGGTCATGGCGCTGTCTTGTCCCCGGCCCTCAGCCCTGGCTCTTCGACGGGTCCTTGAGGCCGACGGTCCCGTAGTCGATCTCGCCGGTCCACGCCGGGTGCCCGAAGGCGCCCGCGATGTTGGGGCCGACGAGCAGCGGCTTGCGCTCCAGCTGGATCGGGATGGACGGGGACTTCTTCATGAGCTCCGCGTCCAGGTCGATCCAGGCCTGGTTGGCCTGCTTCGCGTCGGCCATGTTGTTGATCTCGTCGATCCGCTTGCTGGTCGCCTCGTCGCGGAACTGGCTGTAGTTGCCCTGGTTGCCCTTGTCCTTGATGGTGCGTCCGTCGAAGACGAAGGGGATCCAGGTGGAGCCGGAGGGGTAGTCGGGGCACCAGCCGGCGAAGGTCATGTCGGGGGTGGTGGAGAGGTCGCCGATGACGTCGTAGTACGCGCCCGGGTCGACGGTGTCGATGACGACCTCGACGCCCGCGCGGGCGAGGCCCTGCTGGAGGGCCTCGCCCACGGCCTTGTCGCCGGTGGAGACGGCGAGCGAGACCTTGATCTTCTCCTTGCCGGCGGCCTTCAGCAGTTCCTTCGCCTTGGCCGGGTCGCCGGCCGGGGCGATCTTCAGCGTGTCGGGCTGCTTGCCGCCGGACAGGGCCGGGGGCAGGTAGGCGGTGGCGATCTCGTTGAGGGCCGGACCGCCGCCCGCGGTGATCACGGCCTCCTTGTCGACGGCGTACTGCATGGCCTCGCGGACCTTCGGGTCGTCGAACGGGGCGCGGGAGTTGTTCAGGTAGAGCATCTCCGTACAGCCCTTGGTCTCCGCGAGCAGGCGCGCCTTGACGTCCGGCTTGGGCAGCACCTTGGGTGCGCTTTCGGGGCGCATGTCGAAGTACTGGACGGTGGAGGCGTCGGCGCCCTCGCCGCCGATGATGCGGTCGTCGATCTGGCCGCCCTTGAGGCCCATGACCATCACGAACTTGTCGGGGTAGGCCTTGCGCACGGTGTCGGTCTTCGCGTCCCAGTGCTCGTTGCGGACGAGCACGAGCTTCTTGTCGCGGTCGTACGACTCGATCTTGTACGGGCCGGAGGAGAACGGGCGGGAGTCGTACTGGGTGCCCTTCTCCTGGGACTGCGGGACCGGCGCGAAGGTCGGCAGGGTGGCGGTGGCCGAGAACTCGGCGACGGGACGCTTGAGTTCGAAGACGATCGTGCGGTCGTCGGGGGTCTTGACGGAGTCGAGGTGCTTGCCCTGGAGCGGTCCCTTGTACCCCTCGGTGCCCGCCAGGTACTGGGCCGCGTAGTCGGGGCCGCCGGTGAGGTCGGGGGCGAAGGAGCGCTCGACGTTGTACTTGACGTCCTGAGCCTTGATCGGCGAGCCGTCCTCGTACTTCAGGCCCTCCTTGAGGGTGAAGGTCCAGGTGCGGCCGCCGTTGGAGGGGGTGCCGAGGTCGGTGGCGAGGTCGGGGACCAGCTCGCTGCCGGCCTTGCCGGGCTCGGCCTTGAAGGTGACGAGCGTGCGGTAGAGGAGGCGGGTCCCGAAGTCCATCGTCGGCAGCACCCAGTTGCGGGCCGGGTCGAGGTGGGCGAAGTCCTGGTTGGACAGGACGGTGAGCGTGCCGCCCTTGACCGGTGTGCCGCCGAGCATCTTGCCCTCGTTGGCGGCGGCGGGGTTGGAGGCCCCCGCGCCCGACGAGCCCTTCTTGGGGTCGGAGCAGCCCGATGCGCCGAGTGCGAGAGCTGCCACCAGAGCGGTGGCGAGGGCGAGTTGGGTGCGCTTGGTCATGGGGTCACTCCAGTGAAGGGCCGCGCTCTACGATGTGACCGGTAACATAGTAATGTGAAATTGTACTGACAAGGGGTTCGTACCGCCGTTACCCAGCCGTGTCCAAATCCCGCCCCCGGTGGCGGCGTTGGGGAGGCCCGCCCCCGGACCCGCCCGCCGGCCAGGCCCGGGGGCGGGCCGGCGTCACGGCGCGGCGAGCAGCTCCGGCAGCCTGCGCATGTCGTCGAAGACGACCGTCCCGGGACCTTCGAGGCGCTCGGCGGGCGTCGGTCCCCCGGAGTAGCCGAAGACGCGCATCCCGGCCGCCCTGGCCGCGCGCACGCCCGGCCCACTGTCCTCGACCACCGCGCACACCTGCGGGTCGAAGCCCATCCGCCGGGCGGCGTGCAGGAAGAGGTCCGGGGCGGGCTTGCCCCGGGAGACCTCGCTCGCGCTGTAGATACGGCCCTCGAAGTGGGCGTACAGCCCGGTGCGGCCCAGCGTGTGCCGCATCTTCTCGTGCGAGCCGCTGGACGCGACGCAGGTCGGCAGGGTGAGTGCGGCGAGCGCCTCGGGGAGCCCGTCCACCGGGTCCAGCCCGAGGTCCACCGCGTCCCGGTGCCGCTCGATGAGCAGCTTCCACCAGAGCCCGGCCGTCCGCGCGCCGAGCCGCTCGGTGAGCTGCTCGACGATCGACTCCTTGGCGCGCCCGATGAAGCGCTCGATCACCTCGTCGGCGGTGAGCGGCCAGCCCAGCTCCGCCCCGAGCGCCACCTGGAGGCGTACGGCGAGGCGTTCGCTGTCGACCAGGACACCGTCGCAGTCGAATATCACGAGTTCTATCGGCTTGATCATTCCCGCAGGGTAAGCGGTGGTGTGATCCACAACTCTCCATCTGGAATCTCCTTGTGGCGGCCATAGATCATCCTGCAATCTTCACTACAAGCCGGATCACATTCGGCGGTGACGTCTGTAGGAAGGGAAGGGCCCCATGACCAGCGAGCGCCCCGGGCTGTACGAGATGCTCGACGACCGGTTCCGTACCGGACGGTGCATGAACGGTGACGACGCTCTGGAGGTCCTGTACACCGGCTGCCGCTGGGCCGAGGGGCCGATCTACGTGCCGGCGTGGCGGCAGGTCGTGTGGAGCGACATCCCCAACGACCGGATGCTGCGCTGGGACGAGGAGACGGGCGCCGTCAGCGTCTTCCGCCGCTCCGCCGGGCACACCAACGGCAACACCCTCGACCGCCAGGGCCGGCTGATCACCTGTGAGCAGGGCAACCGCCGCGTGACGCGCACCGAACACGACGGCACCATCACGGTGCTGGCGCAGCGGTGGCAGGGCAAGCGCCTGAACAGCCCGAACGACGCGGCGGTGAAGTCCGACGGATCGATCTGGTTCTCCGACCCGGACTTCGGCATCACCAGCGACTACGAGGGCTATCGCGCGCAGAGCGAGATCGGCTCCAACAACGTCTACCGCATCGATCCGGCCACGGGCGAAGTGCGGCTGGTGGCCGACGGTTTCGGCGCGCCGAACGGGCTCGTCTTCTCGGACGACGAGCGGCAGCTGTTCGTCTCCGACACCCGGGCGGGCTTCCTGCGGGTCTTCGACGTACGCGATGACGGCACGCTGTCCGAGGGCAGGGTCTTCGCCGAAGCGGCCCCCGGCAAGGCCCGCTTCGACAACCTCCGCTTCGACGACGGCGGCCGGCTGTGGGTCGCCGCGATGGACGACGGGGTGCACTGCTACGACCCCGACGGCACCCTGATCGGGCGGCTCAACGTCCCCGAGGCGGTGGCCAACATCTCCTTCGGCGGCGCCAAGCGCAACCGTCTCTTCATCGCCGCCGAGACCAGCCTCTATTCGGTGGTCATGGGCGTCACGGGCACCCACCCGACCGGACCGGGGCGCCGGCCCTGGCTGGAGGGCTGAGGGCGCCCCGACCTCCGCTTCGCGGATCCGGGCCGGACGGCCTAGAGACCCGAGCCCAGGCGGGGCATCGTGCGGCCGACCGGCTCGTCACGGCCCTGGGCCCACAGGGAACGGACGTGGCCGAGGTGGCGCAGCATGCACTCCTCGGCCGCGTCGGCCTCGCCGGCGATCATCAGGTCGAGCAGCTCGATGTGCTCCTCGGCGGAGGAGACCAGCTTGCCGGCCTCGTCCAGGCCCGTCAGGCCGTACAGGCGGGAGCGCTTGCGCAGGTCATTGACCGTCTCGACGAGCCGGTCATTGCCCGCGAGCGCCAGCAGGCTGAGGTGGAAGCGGCGGTCCGCCTCCAGGTAGCCGATGAGGTTGTGCTCGCGCGCGCTGGTGACGATCTCCTCGGCGATGGGGCGCAGCGCCTCCAGCTGCCCGGGCGTGGCCATCCTCGCGACCCGGCCGATGGTCGGGACCTCGATCATCGTGCGCAGTTCGGTGTACTGGTCCAGGTCTCGTTCGCTGACCTCGGTGATCCTGAAGCCCTTGTTGCGGACCGGCTCGACCAGGCCTTCGCGGGCCAGGTCGAGCATGGCCTCGCGCACGGGGGTGGCCGAGACGCCGAGTTCGGCCGCGAGGCCGGGGGCCGAATAGACGCTGCCGGGGCGCAGTTCACCCGCTATCAGGGCTGCTCGAAGGGCGTGGCCGACCTGGTCGCGAAGCCGTTCCTGAGCCTTGATGAGACTGTGCTGCTTCAGGTCGCCCATTGCTTTTCCTCCGAGACCCTTCACGCCACCGACGTGCAGGGCAACAGCGTACAATGTCACGTTGCGCTGTTGGCCCCGGCGGCGACGTACATCGCCACCGCCACAGCGAGATCCTCCCAGGCCATGCCCACGCTCTTGAAGAGCTGTGGACAACTCGCCGCCCCGCCCGCCGGCATCCGGCCCGACACCAGGTCAGCCAGGGTGCCGCTGATATGACCGGGCCCGATCGCCCCCTCCGCCTCCGGTACCAGGAGGTCCCCCGCCTCCCGCAGCGCCGCCGCACGCGACTCCACGTACACCGCGGCGCGCCGCACCAGCGCCGTATCGGTCTCGCGGGCCGTCGGCTCGTGCGAGCCGACGGCGACGACGGTTGCGCCCGGGGCCACCAGCCGCCCGTCGAAGAGGGGTTCGCGGGCCGTGGTGCAGCAGACGACCAGATCGGCGTCGGTCACGTCCCCGGCGGTCCCGGTCCTGGCCCGGACCCCCAGCGTACGGGCGTACTCGGCCAGCTCGCGCGCCCCCTCGGGCCGCCGCGCGACCACCACCACCTCGGCCAACGGCCTTACCGCCAGCACCGCTTCGAGGTGCCCGTACGCCTGCGGCCCCGCCCCGAAGAGCACCAGCCGCAGCGCCCGCCCCTCCGGGGCCAGGTACCGCAGGGCCAGGGCCGACACCGCCGGGGTGCGCAGGGTGGTCAGCGCCGCCCCGTCGAGCAGGGCCAGGGGGCGCAGGGTGGGGCCGTCCAGCAGCAGGTACGACCCGGTGATCCGGGGCAGCCCGCGGCCCGGGTTGTCCGGCGCGACCCCGGCGATCTTGACCCCGGCGTACGCCCCGGTCGCGGCCGGCATCAGCAGCAGTTCCCCGCCCGGCACCGTGAGCGCGGTGCGCTGCGGGCACGCCTCCGGGTCCAGCCCGGCCCGCAGGGCTTCGGCCAGCGCGTCGGCCGCGCCGGCCGGGGTGAGCAGCCCGGCCATGGCCTCGGCGCCGAGCTGCGCGATCCCCGGCGTCGCCGCGTGGCCCGTCACAGCGAGAACCCCGTGCCGAGCGCGTCGTACGGGTCGACCGTGAAGGTGTGTTCCCCGGTGCGGTACGCCGTGCCGGTGACCTCGGTGACGCCGCCCTCCAGCATCCGGCCGGTGAACACCGTGCCCGTCACCGACTCGTGGAGGAGGTCCTCCCCCGCCCCGAACCGGCCGTCCTCGGCCAGCAGCGCGAGCCGCGCCGAGGTCCCGGAGCCGCAGGGCGAGCGGTCGACCTGCCCGTCCGCGAAGACGGTGACGTTGCGCTGGTGCGGCCCGAACGGGGTGTCGGACAACTCCTCGTACAGGACCACCCCGTAGACCCCGGAGAGCAGCGGGCCGTCCGGGTGCCAGGTGGCGGGGTGGGTGGCGAGCGCGGCCCGGACCTCCTGCCCGGCCCGTACCAGCGCGGGCAGTTCGGCCCGGGAGACGCCCAGGCCCAGCTCCCGCGCCCGGAGCGAGGCGTAGCAGGCCCCGGCGTGCGCGATGTCCACCTCCGCCAGGCCCAGCGACGTGGCGACCGGCACCTTGCGGGCGCCCACCCGGGCGGGGACGTTGCGGAAGGTGACCCCGGTGGTGCGGCCCCCGTCCCGGTGCACGGTGGCGGTGACCCGCCCGGACGGCACGTCGATGCGGACCTGCGCGTCCCCGTCGTCGGGGGCGGCGACCAGGCCGGTGTCCACGGCCCAGGCGCCGAGCGCCATGGTGCCGTGCCCGCAGGCGGTGGAGTAGCCGTCCTTGTGCCAGAACAGCACCCCGAAGTGCGCCCCGTCGTCGTCGGGCGGCACGACGAACCCGCCGTACATCCCGGCGTGCCCGCGCGGCTCCTGCACCAGCAGCCGCCGTACGTCGTCCAGCGGTCCCCGGCGCGGGGCCGTACCCGACCCCCCGGGTCCGATGGCGGTGGCGCAGCGCTCGGCGACCGTGTCACCGGGTGCGGGGGCGAGCGTGCCGGAGGTGAGGTCGACGATCCGGAAGGGCTCGCCTGCGGTGTGGTAGTCCACCGTTCGAACGGTTGTCACAGCAGGAACCCTCCGGGGAAGGGGTCGGTGGGGTCGAGGAAGTACTGGGCGGTGCCGGTGATCCAGGCCCGCCCGGTGACGGTGGGCACGACGGCCGGCAAACCGCCGACGGTGGTCTGCGCGACGAGGCGGCCGGTGAACTCGGTGCCGATGAAGGACTCGTTGGCGAAGTCGGCGCCGATCTCCAGGAGGCCCCGGGCGTGGAGTTGGGCCATGCGCGCGCTGGTTCCCGTACCGCAGGGCGAGCGGTCGAACCAGCCGGGGTGGATGGCCATGGCGTGCCGGGAGTGGCGGGCGTCGGAGCCGGGGGCGGCGAGGTAGACGTGCTTGACCCCGGCGATGGAGGGGTTCTCGGGGTGGACGGGCCGGTGCTCGGAGGCGTTGATCGCGTCCATGATCGCGAGCCCGGCGGCGAGCAGGTCGTCCTTGCGGGCCCGGTCGAAGGGCAGGCCGAGGGCGTCGAGTTCGACGAAGGCGTAGAAGTTGCCGCCGTAGGCGAGGTCGTAGGTGACCGTGCCGTGGCCGGGGACGTCGGCCTTGAGGTCGAGCCCGGCGCAGAAGGAGGGCACGTTGGTGAGGGTGACGGCGGCGGCCGCCCCGTCCTCGACCCGGACGTCCACGCTCACCAGCCCCGCGGGAGTGTCGAGCCGGACGGTGGTGACCGGCTCGACGACGGGCACCATCCCGGTCTCGACCAGGACGGTGGCGACCCCGATGGTCCCGTGCCCGCACATCGGCAGCAGACCCGACACCTCGATGTAGAGCACCCCGAAGTCGGCGTCGGGGCGGGTGGGGGGCTGCAGGATGGCGCCGCTCATCGCGGAGTGGCCGCGCGGCTCGTACATGAGCAGGGTCCGGATGTGGTCCAGGTGCTCGATGAAGTGGAGCCGCTTCTCGGCCATGGTGGCGCCGGGGATCACCCCGACCCCCCCGGTGATCACACGGGTGGGCATGCCTTCGGTGTGCGAGTCCACCGCGTGGTAGATGTGGCGCGTGCGCATGGGTTCCCCCCGGCGGGTCGGGACCTGTCCGGCCGATCTCCCGATCGGGCCGGATACGTCGTCGGTCAGTTGAGGCCCTCGGCGAGGGCCTTCTCGGTGGCGGCGCGGACGGCGGCCTCGATCTCGCCGGTGAGCGGGAAGCGGGGCGGGCGGGTGGCGCCGCCGGGTCGGCCGGCCAGGTCCATGGAGAGCTTGATGGCCTGGACGAACTCGGTCTTGGAGTCCCAGCGCAGCAGGGAGTGCAGGGACTTGTAGAGCGGCAGGGCGGTGGCGACGTTGCCGGCCACGGCGGCCCGGTAGAGGTCGGCGCAGGAGCGCGGCAGCGCGTTGGGGTAGCCGGCGATCCAGCCGACGGCGCCGGCGAGGGCGAGTTCGAGGAGCACGTCGTCGGCGCCGATGAGCAGGTCCAGGCCCGGCGCGAGTTCGGCGATCTCGTACGCCCGGCGCACGTCGCCGGAGAACTCCTTGACGGCCACGATGGAGCCGTCCGCGTACAGGCGGGAGAGCAGCGCCGGGGTCAGGTCCACCTTGGTGTCTATGGGGTTGTTGTACGCCACGACGGGCACGCCCGCGCGGGCGACCTCGGCGTAGTGGGCGCGGACGGTCGCTTCGTCGGCGCGGAAGGCGTTGGGCGGCAGCAGCAGGACGGAGCCGGCGCCCGCCTCGGCGGCCTGGTCGGCCCAGCGGCGGGCCTCGGCGCTGCCGTAGGCGGCGACGCCGGGCATGACGCGGGCGCCGTCGCCCGCGGCCTCGACGGCGGTACGGACCACGCGCGCCCGCTCCTCGTCGGTCAGGGTCTGGTACTCCCCGAGGGAGCCGTTGGGGACCACGCCGTCGCAGCCGTTGGCGATGAGCCAGGCCACGTGCTCGGCGTAGGCGTCGTAGTCGACGGAGAGGTCCTCGCGCAGGGGCAGCGCGGTGGCGACCATGATTCCGTGCCACGGGCGGTTGCGGGTGGACGCGGGCGCGGGGGTGTGCGAGGTCATGAGAGAGCTCCCTAGAGTGGTGTGTGACATTTTACTAGTCCGTATACGACGGCCACAAGAGCCGCGGGACGTCTGATCAGCGCTCGCTCGCGGGCAGTTGCGCGAGGTGCGCCAGCGGGACCGGACAGGACAGCGGCCTGCGGTCGGGCGCGGGCCCGTCCCCGGCGAGGGCGCAGACGGCCGGTCCGCACATGCGGCCCTGGCACCAGCCCATGCCCGCCCGGGTGAGCAGTTTGACGGTGCGGGCGTCCCGCGCGCCCAGGTCGCGCACGGCCTCGCGGATCCGGCCGGCCGGGACCTCTTCGCAGCGGCAGACCTCGGCGTCGTCGCGCAGCCAGTCCGTCCAGCCCTCGCCGGGGCGGTGGGCGCCGCCCATCGCGTCGGCGAAGGCGCGCAGCCGGGCGCGGCGGCGGGTGAGCCGGGCGGGGGCGGGCCGGCCGGCGATCGCGAGGGCGGCCAGTTCACCCTCGGCCAGGGCCAGTTGGGCGCCGCCGATGCCGCCGGTCTCGCCGGCCGACCAGATGCCGGGGACGGAGGTCCGCTGCCCGGCGTCCAGGTCCAGCGCGATCGTTCCGTCGGCGCTGAGGCGGGTGGCGCAGCCGAGGCCGGTGGCCAGCTCCAGCTGGGGCACCAGGCCGTGGCCGACCGCGAGGGCGTCGCAGGGGATGCGGCGGCCGGTGCCGGGGACCGGGCGCCAGTCCCGGTCGAGGCGGGCCACGGTGACGGCCTCGACGCGGTCGGTGCCGTGGACCTCGGTGACGGCGTGCCGGGTGAGGAGGCGGATGTGGTGGCGCAGCAGGGCGCTGCCGTACGTGGCGCCTTCGGCGAGCTTGCCGGGGTTGCGCAGCAGGGCGGGGGCCTTGTCGGCGTAGCCGGTGTACGAAGCCGCCTCCACCACGGCGGGCACGGTGGCCCCGGCGGCGGCCAGCGAGCCGGCCACGGCGAGCAGCAGCGGCCCGCTCCCGGCGACGACCACCCGCTGGCCCGGGAGCACGAGCCCGCCCTTGAGCATGGCCTGGGCCCCGCCGGCTCCGACCACCCCGGGCAGGGTCCAGCCGGGGAAGGGCAGTTGCCGCTCGTAGGCCCCGGTGGCGAGCAGCACGGCCTTCGCCGGGACGGCCGCGGCGCGCTCCTCGGGGCCGTGGCCGGCGACCGCGTGCAGCATCCAGCCCGAGCCGTCCGGGACGACCGACCAGACGTGGTGGCCCGGAAGGTGGCTGATCCTGCCCGCCGACACATGGGCGCGCAGGGCGGCTTCGCGGGTCGCGAAGTCGGCCCACCCGTGGTGCAGCGCCTCGGGCCGGGCCGCACCCAGCCCGGGCGCGGGGTGCCGGTAGTACTGCCCGCCGGGCCTCTCCCCCGCGTCCAGCAGGGTGACACGGAGCCCGAGCCCGGCGGCGGTGACGGCGGCGGCGAGCCCGGCGGGCCCGGCGCCGACGACGGCCAGGTCAGCAGTCCGGGCCGGCCCGGTCGCCCCCGCCGACTCGGACGGCGCGGCCGACTCGGACGGCTCAGACGGCGAGGTCGGCATGGCCGGTTCCCTCCTGGGTGGTGACGGTGTCCCCGGGGTGGGCCGGGAGCAGGCAGGCGCGTTGGTTGGGGCGGCCGTTGACGGTGACGAGGCAGTCGTGGCAGCTGCCGATCCCGCAGAACGCGCCGCGCGGGGCGCCGCCTTCGCGGGTGGTCCGCCAGGCGAGGATCCCGGCGGCCCACAGCACCGCGGCGATGCTCTGCCCCGCCTGCGCGGACAGTTCCCGGCCGTCGAAGCCGATGGTGTACGTCGCCGCCGGGCTGCCGCCGACCAGCGAGCGGGGGGTGCGGTCGCGGTTCTCTGCCTTCATACGGCTGCCTCCGCGAAGCGGTCGGGGCGGAACGGGTTCAAGGGGAGCGGGGGTTCGGCGCCCGTCAGGGCCGCGGCGATCAGGGCGCCGGTGCCGGGGGCCAGGCCGATGCCCGCGCCCTCGTGGCCGCAGGCGTGCAGCAGGCCCGGCACCCGGGGATCCGGGCCGATCGCCGGGAGGTGGTCCGGGAGGTACGGGCGGAAGCCGTGGTAGGTGCGCAGCACCCGCACCCCGGCCAGGACGGGGAAGAGCGCCGCCGCCTGGGTGGCCAGGCGGCGCAGCGCCTCCATCGAGAGGGACCGGTCGAAGCCGACCCGCTCACGGGTGGCGCCGATCAGCACCGGACCCGACGGGGTGCCCTCGACCACCGCCGAGGACTGCAGGGCCGCGGAGCCACTGGCGACGTCCGCGATGTAGTCGGCCGCGTAGACCTTGTGCCGGACCACCCTCGGCAGCGGTTCGGTCACCAGGACGAAGCCGCGGCGCGGCAGGACGGGCAGCGCGGTCCCGGCGAGGGAGGCGACGGCGCCGCCCCAGGTGCCCGCCGCGTTGACGACCGCCGGGGCGAGCAGCTCCCGGCGCGCGGTGCGGACCCCTCGTACCCCGCCGCGCCCCAGGAGGACCTCCGTCACCTCTTCGCCGAGGTACAGCTCGGCGCCCGAAGCGGCCAGCAGCCGGGCCGCGGCCTGGGCCGGCTGGACCTGGGCGTCCTGCGGATAGTGGAAACCGCCCGCCAGGCCCGGGGCCAGGTGCGGCTCCAGTTCGTGGAGCGCGTCCGGCCCCACCAGGGCGACGTCGACCCCGGCCGCGCGCTGGCCATCGGCGAAGCTCCGCAGCGCCTTGACGGTGGTCTCGTCCCGGGCGACGACGAGCCCGCCCTTGGCCTCGTACTCGATCGACCCCGGGAGGACGGCGGCCAGTTCCCGCCAGAGCCGGGTGGACAGGAGCGCGAGGTCCAGTTCCGGGCCGGCCTCCTTGTCGGAGACGAGCAGGTTGCCCTCCCCGGAGCCGGTGGTCCCGCCCGCGACCGGGCCGCGGTCGACGACGGCCACGGAGAGTCCGGAGCGGCTCGCGTAGTACGCGCACGCGGCTCCGACGACGCCGGCGCCAATGATCACGACGTCCATGGCAGTAATATGTCACATTCTTTAGGGGGTGCCTAGGGTTGCCCGGGCCGGTCCCGCCCCGTTCTCATACGGGACCGGCCCGGAGCGGATCAGCTGCGGAGCGGGCCCTCACAGCTGTAACTCGACGTGCCGGCGACGTGGTTGGTCCAGATCTCCACCGCGCCGAAGGAGCAGTTCATGTCGGCCAGGTTGTTCGAGGCCGCCCCCGCCCGGTCGAGGATGAAGTAGTCCACCGTCTCGGACATGTCCTTGAAGTTCTGGTCGTCGCTGCGCCAGTTCTTCAGGTTCGCCGTGATCCGGCCGGTACAGGTGAAGCGGCGCTTGCCGGCGTCGCCGTTCTCCACGCAGTCCGGCGTGTTGTAGGTGGCGGTCGCGAAGGCCGACTTCACGTTCGCCAGCGCGGAGTCGCGCAGCTGGTCGTTGGGCGTGAAGCTGGTGTTCGGCACGTAGAGCTGGTCGACCTTGGCGATCTGCGCGTCCAGGAAGCGGGTGTAGTCGCGCTGGAGGTAGGCGTCCGCGCCCATCCGGTAGCGCCAGGCGTCGTAGCCGGCCACGTCGTTGGCGCGCAGGTGGGTGTACATCTCGCGGAGCAGCGAGGGCTTCTCGGTCCACAGGAACTCGAAGAACGTGCCCGCGTAGTTGTAGAAGCGGAAGCCGTCGCCGTCGTAGGTGGCGTTGAGCAGCTGCTGGATCGACATCCGCGGACCGCCGCCAGCGGTGTCGTTGATGATGCCCTTCACCAGGGACTTGCGGACGGCGATGCCGTTGTCGCGGGTGGCGCCGTCGAAGAACTCGGCGGTGCCTTCGTCCATGGCCGTCGTACGGTCGCTCTCGTACCAGGGGCCCTGGCCGAAGAAGCCGGGGACGGCGAAGCGGCCGTTGAGGTAGTGCGTGTACTCGTGGCGGAAGAGCTCCTCGAGGGTGAGGGAGGAGTCCTGCGGGACGCGGCGCTGGTACGTGTAGAAGGTGGCGCCGTTCTCGATGTACATGCCGCCGTTGTTGGTGCCGTAGCCGTTCAGCATCGTCTGGTACGTCACGTAGTCGGCGCGGGAGGCGTACAGCACGATGTTCAGCGTGGTGTTGGGGTCGCCGGCCAGCGGCTGGTCGGTCCCGATGACCCGGTGGAACTGCGTCTTGACCTGCTTGCTCGCGTAGTAGAGCTGGTCGACGGTGGCCCGGTCGAGGGCCGTGCGGACCTTGATGGCGCCGTTGTCGTAGACGTAGGTGTTCGGGAAGAGCATCTTCTCGATGTCCTCCTTGCACACCCCGTACGGCTTGCACGCCTCGTAGGTGTTGAGCCAGGAGACGATCTTGGCCCACTGCTCGCTGCCGTTGCCCCACGCGGTCTTGACCTGTCCCAGGAGCCCACCGAGGTCGGCGACGACCTGGTCCCGGAGGCCGTCGATCTGACCGAAGCGGCCGTACTCGCCGAGCGCGTCGCGGGCCGCCCAGTCGTTGGCGGTCCCCTTGAGGTGGGTGTACCCGGCGAAGGCCTTGAAAGCGGCCCGGTAGCCGGCGTCGGCCTTCGCCGCCGCGTGGAAGGCGCTGTCCTGGTTGCCCGGGTACACACCGAGGTAGTTGACGGTGAGGGCGGCGAGGACCGCGCCGCCCCAGGCCGCGTCGCGGTTGGTCGCGGTGTGCGACGCGTCCAGGGTGGCCAGGACCTTCTTGACGAGGCCGATCTGATGCTGGCGCAGGCCGGGGCCGGTGGCGTAGAGGGCCTCGCGCAGGGTCCGGGCGTTGGAGGCGGTGACGTCGAAGGTGTGCGCGGCGTCGCCGAAGTCGACGATGGCCCGGCGCATGGCGTCGACGGTCGCGGCGTCCGTGAGGTCGATCTCGGGGCGCGAGAAGTCGTGGTAGACGGACGCGTGCAGGAAGGTGAACATCTCCTCCAGGTGCGAGGAGTTGCGGCCGTCGTGGGCGGCGGCCAGGCCGGATATCCGGCGGGAGACGGCCTGGACGTGCGCGTCGGACATGACGGGCGCCAGGCGGGCGTCCCAGGTCCAGATCAGTCCGCGCAGACAGCCGTCGGCGGTGACGGCCGGGTCGGCCAGGAAGTCGGCGAACTGCTCGGGGCTGAGGCCGGTGATCCCGTCGAGGGTGCAGGGGACGCCTGCGGCGACGCTCTTCGCGGTGGGGGCGGCCTGGGCGGCGGCGAGCCCCCGGCCCTTCTCCGTGCGCTCGGCGGGAGCGGCGGCGGCCGGGGCGGCACCGGGGACACGGCCGTCGGCGGCCAGCCCGCCGGGAGCCTGGGCCGTCGCCGGCGCGGCCTCCTTGGGCGAGGCGAGGTGGTCGACCTCGTCGAACGGGTTACCCGAGGCGCCGGGCGCCTGGGCACCGGCGAACGCGGCCGGCGCCGGGGCGGAAGCCGGGGTCTCGGCCGCCTGCGTGACGGCCTGCCCGGCGGAGGCGAGGAGGGTCACGGCGACGGCGGAGGCGAGGAAGGAAGAACGCACAGCTCTGTGCATGGGCACCGAGAACTCCTGAGTGGGGAGACTGAAGTGGGGGGGTGGTGCGTGAACTGGCCTGCTTCACACCGCGTTTAACGGGGATTAATAAACCGCGGTGTGAGCTGTAACATAGTAATGTGAAATTGCACTGACAAGACCTGTGCGCCCACCAGTTCGCATCTTCTTGAGGGAGCCCCCGTGACCGACACCCCCTCCCGCCCCACCGCCGGCCTCAACATCGGCAGCCATGACCTGCCGGTCTCCGCGGAGTTGTCCCGGTTCATGGCGTCCGACTGGGCGCCCTCGCCCCTGCCCGACTCCAGCCGGATTCCGGCGTACGCCGTCACCCCCGCCCGCCGCGCCCGCCTCTCGGCCCGCTTCCCCGGGGAGCGGCTGATCGTCCCGGCCGGGGAGCTGAAGGTCCGCTCCAACGACTGCGACCACCGCTTCCGGCCGCACAGCGCGTACGCCTGGCTGACGGGGCTGACGGGCGAGGACCAGGTGGGCCACGTCCTGGTGCTGGAGCCCGCGGGCCCGCACGGACACGAGGCCGTCCTCTACCTGCGCCCGCGCTCCCCGCGCACGGACGGCAACGAGGAGTTCTACCGGGACCGCCGGTACGGGGAGTTCTGGGTCGGCCGCCGCCCCGACCTCGCCGAGGCCGAGCGGCTGACGGGGCTGCGCTGCGCCCATCTGGACACGCTGGGCTCACCCGCGGGCCGCAACGCCGCGACCGATGGCGAACTGGCCGCCGCGCTCTCCGAGTTGCGCCTGGTCAAGGACGCCTGGGAGGTGGAGCAGCTGCAACTGGCCGTCGACCACACCACGGCCGGTTTCGAGGACGTCGTACGGGCCCTGCCGCGCGCGCTGGCCCACCCGCGCGGGGAGCGGTGGATCGAGGGGGTCTTCGGCCTGCGCGCCCGGGCGGAGGGCAACGGCACCGGCTACGACACGATCGCGGCCTCCGGCGCGCACGCCTGTGTCCTGCACTGGATCCGCAACGACGGGCGGCTGAACGGGGACGAACTGCTCCTGCTGGACGCGGGCGTGGAGACCGACACCCTGTACACGGCCGACATCACCCGCACCCTCCCGCTGTCGGGGCGCTTCTCACCCGTCCAACGGCAGGTCTACGAGCTGGTCCTGGCCGCCCAAGAGGCCGGCATGGCCGCACTGCGGCCGGGCGCGAGCTTCCGCGACTTCCACCGGGCCGGGATGCGCGTGATCGCGGAGGGCCTGGCGGAGTGGGGGGTGCTCAAGCACCCGGAGGGCGACCTGCACCGGCGCTACACGCTGTGCAGCAGCGGGCACATGCTGGGACTCGACGTGCACGACTGCGCGAAGGCGCGGGCCGAGACGTACCTGGACGGGGTCCTGGAGGAGGGGCAGGTCCTGACGGTCGAACCGGGTCTCTACCTCCAGCCGGACGACGAAACCCTTCCGGCGGAGCTGCGCGGCATCGGGGTCCGCATCGAGGACGACCTGGTCATCACCTCGACGGGGGCCCGCCTGATGTCGGGCGCCCTGCCGCGCACCGTGGCGGGCATCGAGGACTGGATGGGCAACCTCCTGGCCGGCGCCTGACCTTCCGCACCCGGACGGCCCGCGGCCCGGGGGGGGGGGGGGGGGGCCCCCCCGGGGGGGGGGGGGGGGGGGGGGGGGGGGGGGCGGCGTACCTCAAACGACACGGGGAGAACATGGGCGGGACGAGTGGAGTGGAGCGCTACGAGCTGCTGCGCGCGCAGCGGCCGGAGTTGTTT
>NZ_JBHWVM010000007.1:100818-136524 GCF_042736805.1 Streptomyces sp. NPDC060031 | reverse complement strand
GCGGGTACCTAGGCGCTGCGCGCCTAGGACTGAACGGGCTCGCTGCGCTCGCCCGAGGGAAACCGCCTCGCTTCGCTCGGCGGGGGCTGCTGCGCAGCCCAGGGCCGGCCTTCGGCCGGTGGCTCTCCGCTCCGCTCCGAGCCGGAATCCTCCGCTGCGCTGCGGACTCGTTCTGGGCGGAGCCCAACGGGACCGCAGCGGAACCCAGAACGAGTCCGCTTCGCGGGCCAGATACTTCCTCGCTCCGCTCGGGAAGTGACTCCGTTTCACGGGATCCGGCCCTAAGGTCCGTTGGGTGGGTCCGCTTCGCTCCCCCGCCTCGCCCTTCCGACTCCGCCTTCGCCTCCAGTCAGATGCCCGCGTAGCGGGCATCTGACTGCCAAGAGGCGGGTCGCGGGCTACGGCCTGTACTCGTTCCCGTGCGTCGCCGAATTGTGCATGGCGTTCGAACTGTAGGAAACCCGGTCACTGCTCGCCCGTTCCCTGCGAGCCTGCTCAATCAGCAGACCCTCTGCGGTCTCCGTACGCCGATTCCCCCGCCGTAGCAGAGTCCATATCATCCACAACGCCGCCAACCCCATCACACCGAAAAACACGCCCAGCTCGACCACATCGCCCCCCGATACTCGATTCGAAACACGACCCTACCCAGACGATCACCAGGAAGGCAGGAATTCACCCAGCCGGCAGCGGCGGTCAGAGCATCAGAGCGCTGACGGCTCTACCGGCTGCCAGTCCTCTACCGGCTTCGTACGGAACAAGCCCCGGTATACGAGACGGGTCAGTACCACCGCACCCTCCCCGTACTCGTGCAGCTCCTCGAAAGCCTCAGCCGCCGACTCGTACACAAACTTCTTCCCCTTCGCGTTCTGGATGACCCACTCACGATCAGCCGCAACGCCAATCCCGCCAGTCTGCACAACTCCCCCAACCACAACACACCAGCCCGAAAATGCGATCGTAACCCTGCCTCCATGGCAGCCTCCTGGCGCTGGCAAGCCTTCGGAGATCAGGAGGGCGAGGGGTCGGTCATCTGAACATCACCCATCAGGCGTGCCTCATTTTGGATTGGGGATAGTTACAGGGCTAGGTGCTCCCATCCGCTGCCCGGGGTAACAGCCCGGTTTCTGACCGATCACCACACAGATCAATGCGGGACTCATCTGATCAGGGCATGACCGACGCACTGCGTGACGCGCAGCCACATCGAACCCTGTGCCCGTCAGCTTCAGCACTGTTCTCCGATGGCGGGATTCTGACACCGGACAACAACAGCCACCCACAACCCCGGACGCCAACCACACCCCATAGACACCGCACCAAAATGTCACCACCAACCCGTCCCTAACCAGCACGAACGACGACCCACCGCGATGACGACTACTGCAGCACCGGTGTGGCATTCAGGCCCCCACGCGGTATACCGAGCGGGAAGGCGGCGGCGTGCCGGGGCGCGGCCCCACGTCGGGCGTATGGGGGAACGGCGCAACGGCCCCGGGGCTGGCTGCGTGCCGGTGGGGTTTCTGAGTGATGAGCGGGCCGAGGCGTACGGGGGTGTTCGCTGAGGAGTCGACAAGGCCCGAGGGGTCTCTTCCTGGGCTGGTGTGCGTGCGTTCCTGTCTGTTTTGTCGACTTTGCCGACTCCTCGCTTTGCTGCCACGCAGTTTGCTGAGGTGTTCCCCCGTCGCCGCGCACCCCCGGTCTGCCCCAGGGTGAGAGGTGTTCCGGACGGGCCCGACGGCTCGCCTCCGGATCCCGTCGACGAGGAGGAGCCAGCCATGCCGGACACCCTGAAGGCCGCCGTCTGCGAGCCCACCCTGACCCCCCGCGAGCGCCAGGTCCTGGCTCTGCTCGCGGGCGGCGAGACGTACTGCTGCATCGGCCGGAGGCTGGGCATCAGCCCGCACACCGTCGACACGCACCTGCGCCGGCTGCGCGACAAGACCGGCACGGCCAACCGCACCCAGCTCGTGGTTTTCGCCCTCCAGCGCGGTTACGTCTCCTGAGCCCCACCAGGCCCTTCCCTTTGCCCGACTCTGCTGGCGTTTGCGGAATCTGAGCACCCTTCACTTTGCGGTCACGCACGTTGGTGAAGGGCCCGCTCCCGTACGTACGCCACCGGGCTGCGCCAGTGTTGGCCACGCACCGCATCCGCACCACACACCGCACCGGGCCCGCTCAGCGGGCGGGCCCCGCCATGTCCCTGGGGAAACCATGCCGAAGCGCCTCGCCCTGCTCCTCACCGCCGTCGCCACCGCCGCCCTGCTGGCCTTCCAGCCCGCTTCCCCCGCGTACGCCGACGACATCGAATGCGGCCACATCGTGCTCCAGTCGACCGGCACGCCCCTCTCCGGGACGGACTTCCAGGCAGGCGGCGACGGCCGGATGGAGCCGTGCGACACCTCCTGGGGCGGCTGATCCCCGCTTCGAAGGCTAGACCGGCGCCAGATCGGTGAGCACGTACCGTCCCCCGGGCGTCAGCTCCACCGACCAGGACCAACGGGCCGGGATGTACAGCACCTCCCCCGAGCGCAACCGGCACTGGAAGCCGTCCGCGCCCACGCCGCCCCGGTCACCGGACAGGCGCCACGTCCCCGCCCCCTCGACCTGATGGACCACCCGGTGCGCGGCGGGATTCACCGTCCCGCCGCTCCGGGCCACCAGGCCCGCACCCGGGCCGAGTTCGAGTGCCAGCCCGTCGAGCACCTGCGCCCACTCCGGGGCGCCCAGGACCGGATGCTCGTACTCGGGCCACAGCACACCCGGCGCCCGGTCCAGATGGACCGACAAGAACAGCACCAGCTCCGTGAGATGGACCGCGCTCTGCGCCGCCGCCCAGGGCGCCATGGTCCCGCCGCCGTCCATGCCCCGCCCCGCTCCTCGTTCGAAACGCCGCCCGTCAGACGTCCTGCCGGGGCCGTACGACCAGCATCGGGCACCTGGCGCCCCCCGACCAGCCGCGAAAGTCCGCTCCCGAGAACACGCGACGCGACGGCCCTGCGAGCAGCCGGCATCGCTCCTCAGCCCGCGTTCGCTCCGGACGGCGGCTGCCCCTCGAGACCGCCGCCTGCCGCCAGCAGCCCCTGAGCGGCCGCGTGGGCACCCGCCTGGAAGCGGCTGGCGGCGCCCAGCTCCTCCATGATGTCGGCGATGTGACGGCGTGCCGTACGCAGCGACATCCCGAGCCGCCGGGCGATGGCCTCGTCCTTGAGCCCGGCCGCGAGCAGCCGCACGATCGTCTCGTGGATCTCCCGGGAGACCTCTTCGAGCCCCTGGCCGGCGGCGTCGGCAAACGGGGTGGCCCGGTCCCAGGCCTGCTCGAAGATCTCACAGAGGTAGGCGACCGTGGACGGCTCCCGTATGACGACGGCACCCCAGCTGTCGTCCCTGACCGGGATGAAAGCCACCTCGCGGTCGAACACGATGAGCCGGCCGAACAACTCGTGCGCGGTGCGGTACTGGCCGCCCAGCGCCGACGCGGCGGCCACGTACGCCTGGCTGGGCCCGTTGAAGCGGGCCGTGTGGTGGTAGAGCGTACGCAGCCGGATCCCGCGGGCCAGCATCGCCCGGTCCCGCACCAGCGCCTCCTGCATCGCCTCCGGGACCCGCGACCCGCCCCCGGGCTGGCTGGTCAGGACCTCTCTGCGGCAGCGGTCCGAGGCCTGGTTGAGGGTGTTGCGGACGTCCTGCACGTTTTCCAGGAGCTCCAACCCCTCACCGCGCGCGCGCCGCTGGTGGTAGCGGGCGACGAACGGGCCGAGGTCCTCGCGCATCCCGGCGAGCCCGGCCTGCTGCTCCCGTATCCGCGCCTCCACGGGCGCGGCGAGCTGCGCCAGCGCCGTCTCGGGCGCCACCGCGAACACCGCCTGCGACCCGCCGGGACCGGTCTGCGCGTGCAGCAGCCGGGCCCGCCGCAGCCGCTCCAGGCTCGCCCCGGCCTCCCCGGCGGTGATCCCGACACCCTCGGCAACGGCCTCCGCCTCGCCCGTCCGCTTCTCCAGCACCCAGCCGTACACGGCCAGGTCGCTCTCCCCCAGCCCCCGCGCCGCGTCGAACGGTCCCGATTCCCCCTGCACTGCCACCCCTTGCCCCTTCGCCGCCGGCCCGACAGGTCGTGCCGGCGGCCGGCGCATTGGATGCCCGGGCCAAGGATAGGCGGAAGCGATCACCGGACGGCAGACGGACAGCCCCCGAGCACGAGGCGTCGGGGGCTGTCCGTATCCGTCTGCAGGGTGCGAGGAGGCGTCACACACCACGCATGGCGTCACGGGCGAGAGCGACCAGCGTCCCGGGAGTCAGGGCGTCCACCGCGCGGCGCTGGTGCTCGATCAGCGTCGCTGCGGCCTCGGTCAGCTCCCGGTCGTCCAGCGGTCGCCCTGGAATGTGCGCCCCGTCGGCGAGGACCGCCTGCAACAGGGCGTACAGGTTCGCGGTGCCCGCCTCGCGCACGGTCAGCGACAGGTGCGCGGACGGCGCGTCCCCCACCGCATCGGCGCGGTGTGCGAACCCCCGCGGTACGTACAGCACTTCGCCCGGCCGCAGCACGGTCTCCAGGAGCACTTCACCCGGGTCGCCGTCCTCCCGGGCCGGCTCCCAGTTGCCGTCGCGCGGTCCGCCGTAAACCTGCCAGCGCTTCTCGCCGCTGATCTGGATCGCGAGGACGTCGGCGTCGTCGCGGTGCAGGGGGCGGCCCTGGGTGCCGGCCGGGGTGCGGAAGACGAACGCCTCCACCTGCCGGCCGAGTTGCTCGCCCAGCCCCGCGGTCAGCGCCCGCACGCCCTGGTGCCACTGGTCGACGTACCGCAGGAGCACGGTGGCCCGTTCCTCCTCGACCAGGCGCCGTACGAGGTCGCCGTCCGCGTAGTCCTCGACGAGCTCACCGAGCACCACCCGCGGGGTGCAGAACCGCTCGACGGGCACGTGGCTGTCCGCATGGACCAGCCCGATGTAGGGAACCTTGAGGAGTCCCGCATCCAGAAGAGCATCCGTCTCGGCGGTGGCGATCACGTCCACCGGGGGGCACTCGGGACGCAGCACAGCCGGTGCGCGGCGCCAGTACGCGGCGAAGAACTCCTGCTCGTCGCCCACGCATCGGGTCAGCCAGTCCATCGTCGGTCTCACTCTCGCTCAGGCCGTGGGGCGGCTGCTGTAGGCGTGCAGGCGGGCGCTGTGCACGAGGGAAGGGGCGTCGGCGGCGTCGAGCCGGTCGGTCACATGGGCCAGCAGGGCGGCCGCCGTCGCCGTCAGGTCCTCGTCGCCCAGGGGACGGGCCGGCAGGGCGAGGCCCTCGGCGAGGAAGGACCGCAGCTGGGCCCGCAGGTGGTCGGCCCCGGCCTCGCGCAGCACGATCGTCAGGTGCAGCGAGGGACCGTCCGCCGTGGCCTGGGCGGTATGGGCGTAGCCGTTGGGCACGTACAGCACCTCGCCGGGCCGTACGACGGTGTCCAGCAACACCTCACCCGGGTCGTCCTCCCGCACGGGCTGCCAGTGCCCGTCCGTCGGCCCCCCGTAGACCTTCCAGTGCTTGGCACCACTCAGCTGGAGCACCAGGATGTCGCCGTCGTCGCGGTGCACCGCACCGAAACGCCCGGGTTGCGAATAGAAGAGGAATGCCTCGACGAGCCGGTCGAGCTCCCGTGCCAGTCCCGCGGTGAGTTCCCGCACCGGCGGATACCAGTGGTTGACGTAGCGCAGCTGCAAGGTGGCCTGCTCATCCCGGATCAGGGCACGCACCCGCTCCGCGTCGAGCCACCCTTCCAGGTACCGGCCGGCCACCACCCGAGGCGGACAGTAGGCCGCCTCGGGCACCGCGCCCGCCATGGTGAACAGCCCGGCGTACGGCACCCTCAAGGTGCCCGAATCCAGCAGATCGTCAAGATCCGCGAGTCCGAGAACCTCCGTCGGCGGATCGGCCGGCCGCAGCAGAGCGGGCCCTCGGCGCCACTGCGTGCGCAGGAAGCGGTCCGCGTCGGTCACACAGCGTTCGAGCCAGTCCACGGCTCACTCTCCTTGCTCTGGCCCGGCTGCGGGGCCCGCCGCCCCTGTGTGGTGGGCGGGCCCCAGCAGCAGACGGTCGGTCGGCGGGATCAGATGACGTCGGGGTAGCACTCCGCGCACCCGGCCACGACGGCGCTGCCGGACGGCGCGGCATCGGCGGCGAACGCGGCCGGAGCGAAGAGCGCCCCACTGACGACCGCGGCCGCCGCCACACCCAGCGCGGCCTTGCGGGAGAGGCTCAGAGCGGTCTTGGCGGGAGCGTCGGTGTTCTGCGAGAAGTCCATGTCATCTCCAGTGAGTTCATGTCCCGGGGCGTTTCCCCTTGACTGATCTCAATCCTGTCCGCCCCGCACCCTCACCGACAGTGACATTTTCCCGCTCCCGCACCCCCGTGACCCGCACCCTCGTGACCCGCACCTTCGTGACCGGCACCCCACCCCGAACACCCCACCCGCCAACAGCCAGCAGACCCGGCCGCAGCAGCCCGTCCACAGTCCGGCGGACAGGGGGCGGTGCAGGGTCTGTAAGCAAGACGTTGTCGGGGCCCCGGTCAGGTCTGGGGGAAGTTGGTCCGGTTCTTGGTCAGCCAGGTGGAGAAGTTCTGGAGGGCCGGGTTGAGGGTGCGGATGGCTTCGAGGTCGCGGGCGGCGGTGAAGCGGGGGGCGCAGTCGGCGTAGAACCGGAACATGTTGCCGGCCTCGTCGGCGCCGGGGAAGCCGAGGGCGCGGAACGCGTCCGGGGCCAGCGGGCGGTAGCGCACGGGTTGTCCGAGTGCCTCGGAGAGGGCCCTTGCCATGTCGGCGACGGGCAGGTGTTCGCCGGCGATGCTGATGGTGGCGGGAATGAAGTCGGTGCCGCGTTTGAGGATGGCGAGGGCGGTCTTGCCGATGTCTTCGACGGCGATCCCGGAGAGCTTGCTGTCGCCCATGGGGAAGTTCAGCTCCAGGGTGCCGTCCTCGGCCCGCTGGGGCGCGAACGAGCCGAACAGGTTCTCCCAGTAGAAGGTGGTGCGCAGGAAGGTGGTCGGTACGCCGGCATCGGTGAAGTACTGGTCGGCTTCGGCCTTGCCGTCGAAGTGCGGGACCTTGTAGGAGCCCTGGAGCGTGGGCATCCGGTCGTCGTCGAGCGGGATGCAGTCGCGGGTGTCTTCGAGGGTGGACCAGATGGCGTGCTGCACACCCGTGTGCCCGGCCGCCCGGGCCAGGGCCGCCGCCTGGGCCTTCTCGTGCGCCGCGTCCATGTCTTCCCAGAAGTTGGTCACCAGGTACGCCCCGTAGGCGCCCTCCAGGGCCGCGACCAGGCTCTCCTCGTCGTCCAGGTCGGCCCGGACCACCTCGGCGCCGAGTCGTCGCAGTTCCCGGGCCGGGTCCGAGTCCGGGTGGCGGGTCACCGCGCGGACCGCGAAGCCGCTGCCCGGGTCCGCGAGGATCGCCCGTACGAGGGAGCCTCCCTGGTGTCCCGTCGCGCCGAAGACGGTGACGGTTCGCTGCTCGGTCATCGCCGGCACCCGCTTCCTTGTTCGCTGTACGGCCAGGCGTATCCGCTGCGAAACCTATGGCCGCGGGTCGAGGCCGGGCGGCGGTACACGCCGAGCCCGCCCCGGATGGGCGTACCGCTCGCGCGGGGTCAGTGCGGGAGGCGCAGGGCCAGGCCGTCCAGGATCACGTCCAGGCCGTAGGTGAATTTGGTGTCGCGGATTTCTGCGGGGTCGAGGGGCGTGACCGCGGTGGCGTAGGCCTCGGTGAGGTGGTCGTGGTCGGCTGCGGCTTGTTGGGCGGCGGGCATGAGGCGGGCGATGAAGGCGGCTTCGGTTTCGCCGGAGCGGGCGACCGTGGTGAGCCAGGCCGCCTCGGTGGTGCTCATGCCGATGACGTAGGTGACGACCGTGTCGATCGCGCGGGTGGGTTCGGGGAAGCCGGCGGCCGTGAACAGGGCGGCCAGCTGTTCGGAGAAGGACATGAGGTTGGGGCCGAGGTAGGCGAGGCCCGCCTGGCCCAGGACCGAGGAGAGCCAGGGGTGGTTCAGGGCGGTCGTGCGGAAGGACGCGGCGGCCTCGGTGACGGCGGCGCGCCAGTCCTTGCGGGCGAGGTCCGGGGAGGGGACGAGGATTTCGGCGCACACCTCGTCCACTGCGAGCTCCATCAGCTCTTCCTTGGTCGCGACGTGCCGGTAGAGGGAGGTCGCGCCGGCGTTCAGGCGGGCGCCGAGCTTGCGCATGCTGAGTGCCTCGATGCCGTCGGCGTCGAGCATGGCCACCGCCTCGCGGACGATCGCGGTCCGGGTGAGGGCGGGCTGTTGGGTCTCTCGCTGCCTGCGGGTCCACACCGAGGGGATCGGGTTCGTGTTCTCGGGCGGGGTGGGCTTGGTGGGCATACCGCTCCTCCTTTTGCGTACAGCGTTCGCATTTAGCGTACACAGAGCGGGGGTTGCGCACAGTGTTCCGTGATGCGTACAGTGTGCGCATCGAAGGAACAGTGTGCTCAGGTCGGAAGGAAGCTCCCATGGAAGCCCGCAACCCACGTCGCTGGTGGATCCTGATCGTGCTCTGCCTCAGCACGCTGGTCCTGGTCGTCGACAGCATGGCCCTGACCGTCGCGGTGCCGTCGATGACGGAGGACATCGGGGCGAGCGCCCAGGACACCCAGTGGATCCTCGACTCCTACATCCTGGTGTTCGCCGGGCTCCTGCTCACCTCGGGCAGCCTCGGTGACCGGTTCGGTCGGCGGAAGATAATGATCATCGGGCTGTTGCTCTTCGGGGCGGCGTCGCTGGCCGCGACCTTCTGCACCAGCCCCGGCGAAGTGATCGCCGTACGCACCGCGATGGGCGTCGGCGGTGCGCTGATCATGCCCTCGACCCTGTCGATCCTCATCACGGTCTTCGACGAGGACGAGCGCGGCAAGGCGATGGCGGCCTGGGGCTCGGTGTCCATGCTCGGTCTGGTCGGCAGCCCGGTGCTGGGCGGTGTTCTGATCGACCACTTCTCCTGGCACTCGATCTTCTTCATCAACGTGCCCGTCGTCGCACTGGCCGTCCTGGCGGCGCTCACCCTCATGCCGGAGTCCAAGGGGCCCTGGCAGAAGCCCGACCCGCTGGGCGCGGTGCTGTCCGCGGCCGGTATGACCGCTCTGATCTGGTGGATCATCGAGCTCCCGCAGCACGGCGCCTTCGGTGGCCGCTCCGCCATCACCCTGGCCGTCGCGGTCGTCGCGCTCGTCGGGTTCGTCGTCTGGGAGAACGTCACGCCCTCGCCGATGGTGCCGCTGGTCCTGTTCAAGCACCGCAACTTCAGCGGCGGCTCGCTCTCGCTGACCCTCGTACAGATCGGCAACGGCGGCCTGCTGCTGGTGCTCACCCAGTACCTGCAGTTCGTCCTCGGCTACTCCCCCGTCAAGGCCGGCCTCGCGTTCGTGCCGCTCGCCGTCGCCGCCCTCATCGGCAACGGCGCCGGGGCCGGGCTCGTCTCGAAGATCGGCAACCGGCTCCTGGTACTGGCCGGGATGGTCGTCATGGCTTCTTCCTTCGCGCTGCTGGCCACCGTGTCGGCCGACACCGGGTTCACCGTTCCCGCCGTGGCCCTCGGCCTCCTCGGCCTCGGGGCCGGGCTTGCGATGCCCGCCGCGGTCGGGGCGCTCATGGGGACCATCCCGCAGGACAAGGCGGGCGTCGGCTCCGCTCTGAACGACACCATCCAGCAGGCCGGCACCGCGCTCGGCATCGCCATCCTCGGCTCGCTGCTGACCAGCGGGTTCACCCGGCAGATGCCGGCCGATGCCCCCGAGGCGGCGAAGCAGTCGATCGGCGGCGCGCTGGCCGTCGCCCAGGGCGACGGCGGCCTGGTCCACGCCGCCCGGGAGGCCTTCACCGCCTCGATGTCGACCACCTTCACCATCAGCGCGATCGGCGTCCTCGCCGCCGCCGTCCTCGCCGCGGTCGTCATGCGGGACGCCAGGCCCGAAGCCGCGGCGGCGGCCCCGGCCGAGGAGAGCGAGCTCGCCGCCTGACGCACCTCGGACGGCCGGTGCCCCCACGGGGGCACCGGCCGTTTCGCGCTGTCAGGCGGGGGCGCGTTCGTTCTGGCGGGTGCGGGCGTGCTGGTGGTGCAGCCCGTGGTGGTGGAGTTCGTGGTGGATGGCCTGGCGGATGGCGGCCAGGCGTTCGGGGGTGAGGGTGGTGGGGTCGATGGTGACCTGGTCGAGGGCGGAGACCGCGGCGCCGGCGCCCATGGCGGGGGTGTAGCGCTCCTCCAGGCGGCGGATCTTCCACCAGAGCACGCTGCCCAGCCAGGTGGCGAGGAAGATGCCGACGATGAAGAAACCGATCTTGTTGAGGTCGAGCGCGTTGAAGGTGCTCCAGGGCTTCTTGTCGGCGACGCCGAGCTTTTCCGTGAGGACGCCGGAGAGTTCGAGGGTGCCTACGACGAAGGCGACGAAGATCGACATTCCGGTGGTGGTGATGTTGTAGTAGATCTTCCGCACCGGATTGCCGAACGCCCAGGCGTAGGCCTTCGACATGAAGATGCCGTCGATGGTGTCCATCAGGGACATGCCGGCCGCGAAGATGAACGGCAGGGCGATGATCGCCAGCGGTGGAAGGGTGACTCCGGCGACGCCGGCGCCGGCCGCGGCGGAGGCCGAGATGCCGAGCAGGGCCACTTCGGTGGCGGTGTCGAAGCCGAGGCCGAAGAGGATGCCGACGGGGTACATCTGCCAGGAGTTGTTGATGAACTTGTTGTAGCGCCCCTTGAAGATGCGGTTCATGAACCCGCGCGAGGCGAGCAGCTCCTCGAGGTGCTGCTCCTCGTACCGGCCGCTCTTGACCTGGCGCCAGACCTTCCAGATGCCGGCCAGGATGACGAAGTTGAAGGCGGCCACGATGTAGAGGAAGGTGCCGGAGACCAGGGTGCCGATGAGGCCGCCGGTGCTGGCGAAGCTGTCCTCGAAGTTGACGGCGGCGTTGGCCGCGAAGGCCACGCCGACGCACATGGCCATGACCACCGTCGAGTGGCCCAGGGAGAAGGCCAGTCCGACACCGAGCGGCTTCTTGCCCTTCTGCAGGAGCAGGCGGGTGGTGTCGTCGATGGCGGAGATGTGGTCCGCGTCGAAGGCGTGGCGCAGGCCGAAGACGTAGGCGAGGCCCGCGGCGCCGGCGTAGAGGAGGGTGCCGTGGGAGTCGGAGATGGTGTGGTATTTCTGGATGCCGTTGTAGTGGATGAACAGGCCGAAGCCGATGATGTGCAGGGCCGCCACGACCCCTAACAGGACGCCCACCCGGGCGAGTTCCTTGCGGTCGAACGACTCTCTGAGCCGCTTTGCTCTGGTTGGCGTCATGACAGCACACACTTCCCAGGATCACGGCCGCGGCGCTCGCCGGGCGGCCGACTCCTCGCCGACCGGCCTGATTGCCGTGCAGGCGCTCTTGCGTAGTCCTTGCGTGAAGGCAATCGGCAGCATCCGTGACGATCCGTGACACTGTCAAGAAGTATCGGTCAAGCGCCGATAGAGCGGCGGTGGGCATCGTGTGGGCTACGGCGCGAGCCGTTCTCCCGCTTCAACGCGCTGAGGGACGAAGGCAGATCATGACGCTTTCCGCTGAGTACTGGGACCGCCGCTACACCCACGGCGACCTCGGCTGGACGCACCGGCCGCACCCCCTGGTCATCGAGGAGCTCGAACCCCTGGAACCCGGGGCTCCCGGGGCCGGCGGGGGCGCGGCGCTCGATCTCGGGGCCGGGGCGGGGCGGCACGCCCTGTGGCTGGCGCGGCGGGGATGGGCGGTGACGGCGGTGGACTTCTCCGCCCCGGCGCTGGCCCGGACCCGGGAACTGGCCGGGCAGGAAGGGCTGGACGTACGGACGGTGCAGGCCGATCTGACGGATCATCAGTCTGCGTCGAGCGCCTACGGACTGATCCTGCTGGCCTACGTCCATCCGGAGTCCGGCGGACGTGCGGCGCTGCTGGCCGGTGCGGCGCGCTCGCTCGCGCCGGGCGGGCGGATCGTGGTGGTGGGCCACCACCCCGACAACGTGGGCCGGGGGGTGGGCGGGCCGTCCGATCCGGAGCAGGCCTACGCGCCCGAGGTCCTGGCGGGCGAGCTCGCGGGGCTGACGGTCGAGCGGGCGGAGCGGGTGGAGCACATGGTGGGGACCGAGGCGGGGGCGAGGCGGTCGTTCGCGACCGTCGTGCGGGCCCGCCGGCCCGCCGGGCCCTAGGGCTGTCTGCCGGGTGGGGGGCTCGGCGGCCGGTGGGTCGGCGGCGGCCGGTGGGTCGGTTGGCCCGGTGGGCCGGTGGGCCGGTGGGGGTCGGTTGACCCCTGTGGGCCGGTGGGTCAGGTGGAGTCGCTGGGGTCGGTGGGGGCTTTGGGTCGGCTGGAGGCGTCGAGTCAGCTGGGGCCGTTGGGCCAAGTAGGGCCGCCTGGCCTGCTGGGTCGGCTGGGGCTGCCGAGTCCGCTGGGGCGGCTGGGGCGGCCGGTTGGCTTGGCGGCGGGCTACCCGGGTGGCTGGTGGACGGCCAGGCGGACGAGGAGACCCCTCAGGAGATCTCGTTCCTCGCTCGAGAGCGGGTCGAGGAACTCCTCATGGACCTTGGTCATCACCTCGCCCGCCTCCTGGAGCGAGTCGGCGCCCCGTTCGGTCAGGTACAGGGCGAAAGTGCGCCGGTCGGAGCCTCGTCGGCGCTCCAGCAGACCGGCCTGTTCGAGCTCGTCGACCAGGGCGACGATCGTGGTCCGGTCGATGCGCAGTTTGGCGCCCACGGTGCGCTGGTTGAGGCCGGGCTCGGCTTCCACCACATTGAGCACTCCGAACTGGCGCATGGTCAGGCCCAGCTGGGAAAGCGCCTGTTCAGCCTGCTCTGTGACCAGCTGGCTCGCCTTGCGCAGAAGGAAGCCGTGCCACCCGCGCAACCCCTCGAAGAGGGGTTGGTTCTCACTGTCCGGTTCCTTGCTCACGGTCAAGTTTCTGCTTCCCTTTCGCCACGAACGTCAAGGATACGACCGGTCTTTCGCGAAGTCTTGACGGCCTGACAGGCGCTCAGACATGCTTCATTTCTGACAGTCGCACTGATTGTCACATGCACAGATAATCAATCTTGCTCGGATCCAGTCAAGCCATCAAACAGGGGGCGTGATGGTCCGCGTCATCGAATATTCAGATCCGGTCGAGCACTGCCCCGGATATCTCGTCTACGACGGCACCGACTGCCGACTGGCCGCCGGCGGCTGCCGGATGCAGGCCGGGCTCACCGTCGAAACCCTGCACACCCTCTCCAGCCGCATGACGCTCAAGCAGCGCGTGCTCGGCATCAACGTCGACGGCGCCAAGTGCGGCATCGCCTACGACCCGAACGGCCCGCAGCGGCTGCCGGTGCTCCGACGCTTCGTGGAGTTCCTCCAGGACGAGCTGCGCACCCGCTTCAGCATGGGGTGCGACATGGGGACCCGCTTCGACGAGCTGGAGGGCATCGCGGGCGCGCTGGGCATCGGCTCGGTGAAGGTCGCGATCCGAGCGGCCCAGCAGTTGCCGGACGAGGAGTTCCGGACCCGGATGGGCCTGCTGGACGCGCCGGTCGGCGCCCTGACGGTGGGCCAGCGGCGGGCGGGGCACGCGCTCGCCCACGCCGCGCTGGCCGCGTCGGCGGGCCTGCGCCCCGACCAGCTGAGCGTCACCCTCCAGGGCTTCGGCAATCTGGGGCGCGCCTGCGCCCTGGCGCTGCTGGAGGAGGGGGTGCGGATCACCGCCGTGGCGGACGAGCACGGCTGCCTGGTGGACCCGCGCGGACTGGACATCGGGCACATGCTCAGCATCGACCAGCGCCGGCCCGTACCGACCCTGCTCGGCTCCCCGCTGCGGCTGCCGGGAGACGCGCTGTTCGACATGCCGGCCGACGTCCTGGTCCTGGCCGGCGGCCAGGACGCGCTGACTCCCGAGCAGGCCGCGCTGCTGCCGGTGCCGGTGGTCGTGGTCGGAGCCAACTGCGGTCTCGGCGACACCGCCGAGCAGCTCCTGACGGACCGCGGAGTCGTGGTGGTCCCGGACTTCATCGGCGGCATCGGCGGCTCCGCCTCCATGGAGGCACTGTTCGGTCCGCAGCGGACGCCCGCGCCGCAGGAGGTGCTGGAGACGCTCGCGTCGATGATGCACGAGCTCGTCGGGGACGTCCTCACCGGGGCGCGCGACCTCGGCGTCGCGCCGCGCCGCATCGCCCAGGACATCGCCTCGGCGGCGGTGGTCCGGCCACAGGAACGCCCGTATGGATTCAGCCCGTACCGCGAGGTCCGCCGCCCCCGGGGGAACCGGGCGGCGAGGCCGGGCAGCACGGCACAGCGCACCGAGAGGGGAAGCCGATGAGCGCGTCCGGAGCGACCGCACCCGACAGGAGACCCGACCCGACCGCCGACCCGGAGCTGGACCCGGGAACGCGGGACTGCGCGCACGCGCGCAGCCACATCACCGACTCGGCCTTCTACGGCCACCGGTACAGCACCGAGGCCAGCCACCGGATCTTCTGCGACCGATGTCGCTACCAGCGCTGGCTGGACGTCGAGGCCGCGCTGGCCCTGAGCCAGGCGGAGCTGGGCATCATCCCCGCCGAGGCTGCCGCCGTGATCGCGCGGACGGCCCGGGTGGAGCAGTTGGACCTCGCCGCGGTGCGCGCGGGGATCCGTAGCAGCAGCCACTCGCTGGTCGGGTTCCTGCGGGTCTTCCAGGCCGCCTGCGAGGGGGACGCCGGGGAGTACGTGCACTACGGCGCGACCACGCAGGACATCCAGGACACCGCGCAGGCGCTGGAGATGCGCGATGTCCTGGACGAGATGGACGCGCGGCTGCGCGGCATCGTCGGGGCGCTGTCCGCGCTGGCGCGGGAGCACGCGGGCACGGTGGCGCTGGGGCGCACCCACGCGCAGCCGGCGCTTCCGATGGGCTTCGGGGTGAAGATCGGCAGCTGGATCGACGAGCTGGTGCGGCACCTGGAGCGGATCGAGGGGCTGCGCGGCCGGGTGCTGGCGGCCCAGCTCTTCGGCGGGGTGGGCACCATGGCCGGCTTCGGGGAGCAGGCGCTGCCGTTGCTGGCGGCGTTCGCCCGGCGGCTCGGGCTCGCGGAGCCGGACGTCGGGTGGCACGTCTCGCGCGACCGGGTGGTGGAGTACGTGTCCACGGTCGCGATGGTGGCGGGCACGATGGGCCGGATCGGGGACGAGGTGCGGATCCTGTCCCGGCCGGAGTTCGGTGAGCTGGAACTCGGCTGGCGGCACGGCCAGGTGGGCTCCAGCACCATGCCGCACAAGCGCAACCCGGAGGGGTGCGAGCAGGCCGTGGTGATGGCCCGGCTGGCGGCCGCGCAGGTGGCGAACGCGTTCGCCTGCATGGGCGGCGACCACGAGCGGGACTCGCGGACGCTGCGGATCGAGTGGGCGTGCGTGCCGGACGTGTCGCACTACGCGTTGTCGGCGTGCGAGATCGTGGCGCACGTGGTGGACGGTCTGGCGGTGCGGCCGGAGCGGCTGCGGGACAACGTCCGCGAGGTCGCGGAGCAGATAGCCACCGAGAAGCTGATGCTCGCGATCGGCAAGTACATCGGCAAGCAGACCGCGCACGAGTACGTGTACGAACTCGCGCAGGCGGCGCGGCAGAACGGGGACTCGCTGCGCGCGATGGCGGGCAAGGACGCGCTCGGCGGTGCGCCGATCGGTGAGGGCGAGCTCGACTCCATCTTCGACCCGGCCGCGTATCTGGGGCAGTCGGTGGCACTGGCCGGGCGGGCGGTGGACCGGGCCCGGGCGTGGCTCCCTCCGGGGGGTGGGGGGAGCGGTGCGGGTGTCGCGGGTGCGGGTGCGGGTGCGGGTGCGGGTGCGGGCGCAGGTGCCGCGGGTGCAGGTGCCGCCGCAGGCACAGGTGCCGGCGCGAGTGCGGGTGTCGGCGCGGGTGCTGTCGTCGGGACGGGCGCTGGCGAAGAGTCAGGCGTCGGAGCGGGAGTCGGCTCGGGTGTGGGTGGGCGGGGAGTGCGGTGAGGGGCGGGGTGTCTACGGCGGAGCTGTCCGAGGCGGCCGAGATCGTCTTCATGCGGCCGCTGTACGCGAGTCTCGTCGCGCACGCCGTGCGCAAGCTGACCGGGCATTACCTGGAGGGCGAGACCGAGGAGCGCAAGGCCTTCGGGATGATCGCCGGGCGCCCGACGGAGACGGGGATCGAGGTCGGCGCGGTCTTCCCGCTGATCTCCAACCTGCGGCACGACCAGCGGCACCGGGGCGGGATGGACGACGTGGTCGATGCCTTCGCCATCCCCTCGGAAACCCCCAACGAGCAGCGCGGCTGGGTGGCGGACCCGCGGGAGCTGATGGAGATCGAGCGGGCCTGCGACGCCTCGGGCTGGGTGCTGTTCGGCAACTACCACACCCACCGGGTGCCCTGGCCGGACGACCCGCTGCGCGACAGCTGCACCGAGCTCGACCGGATGCTGGCCGGCGGGTCCGGCCAGTGGACGCTGAT
Organism: Streptomyces sp. NPDC060031; assembly: GCF_042736805.1. Classification (NCBI taxonomy): domain Bacteria; kingdom Bacillati; phylum Actinomycetota; class Actinomycetes; order Kitasatosporales; family Streptomycetaceae; genus Streptomyces; species Streptomyces sp. NPDC060031. The sequence goes on along the minus strand of NZ_JBHWVM010000007.1, from coordinate 120,041 downwards.
CCTTTCCGTCGTCGACCTGCACCGTCCCACGCTGCGCGCCTACTTCGAGGGCGACAACGGACGCCGGGCCCCGATACGCGTGGTGCCGGCGCTCGCGGGCCGCGGCACCGTCCGGGCCTGAATTCCCTCACCACCGGCCGTCACCAACCGAACGAGAGGTCATCATGGACCGTACCCAGGCGTACAACGACGTCATCCGATTCCACCAGCACGAGTGCCCCGGGGTGGCCTTCGGCGTGCGGGCCGCCGAGGCCGCGATGGCCGAGCTCGGCCTGAAGGAGGCCAGCGGCGATCTCGTCCTCGTGACGGAGACCGACGCCTGCGCCGTGGACGCGCTGCAGGTGCTGACCGGGTGTACGTACGGCAAGCGCAACCTGATCCACGAGGACGCCGGCCGCAACGTGTTCACCTTCTGGGAGCGCGGAGGCGCCTCGGGCGTGCAGATCCGTGCCAAGGCCGACAGCATCGTCTACCGGACCGAGGAGATCTGGGCGCTGGCCTCCCGCATCGAGGACGGCACGGCGACCGCCGAGGACGAGGCGAAGTTCGCCCAGGCGCAGGCCGAGCGGATCGCCGGGCTGCTGACGGTGCCGGACGGGGAGATCCTCGTCGTCGAGCGGGTGGAGAAGCAGGCGCCGAGCCCCAAGCACCTGGCACGCGTGGACCTCTGCGTGGACTGCGGCGAGCCGACCAGTGTGGAGACCCTGCACGACCACCGCGGCCGGATGGTGTGCCCGTCCTGCCATCTCGCCGCGCACGGCGGGGTGCTGCCGGAGGGGCACGGCGACCACGGCCACCACCCGCACAGCCACAAGCACGGCCACGAGCACGGCCACAAGCACTGACCGCCCGCTGCGAGGAAGGAGGGGCCGCCATGCCTGTGCTGGTGATCGGCGCCGCGGGTGCGGTGGGCCGGCTGACCACCGCCGCGCTGCGGGAGCGGGGCGCGGAGGTGGTCGCGCTGGCGGAGCCCGGCGACGCGGGTGACGCGGGGGCGCTGCGGGCGGCCGCCGAGGGCTGCGGGGCGGTGCTGCTGCTCACCCCGCACACGCCGGGCCAGGTCGCGGCGCAGAACGCGGCGGTGGACGCGGCCGCCGACGTCGGGGCGCGCCTGGTGAAGGTCTCGTCCTGGGGTCCGGCGGTGCGCCAGGACAGTCCGGTGCCCGGGGCGCGGCGGGACTGGATCACCCATCAGTACCTGCTGCGCCGCGAGGTGCCGTACACGGTTCTTCAGCCCGATCCGCTGATGCAGTCGCTGATCGGCGGCCAGGCGGCGGACGTGCGGGAGCACGGAGTGCTGGTCGACCCGGTGGGCGGCCGGGGCATCGGCATGGTCGATGCCCGGGACGTGGCCGAGGTGGCCGCCCGGGTGCTGACCGAGCCCGGCCACGAGGGCCGTACGTACCGTCTCGGCGGCTCGGCTCCGACCGCCTACCGGGACGTCGCCGGGCTGCTGTCGGGGCTGACGGCCCGGCGGGTGCGGTGCAGGGAGCTGCTGCCCGAGGAGGTGGCGCCCTGGCTGGCGCGGGGCCGTGGCGGGAGCGGGGAGGCCGAGGGCGGCGCCGCGCTGTTCGCCCTGCTGCGGGCGGGTGCGGGCGATCCGTCCGGCGATGACGTGGTGCGGATCGCGCACCGGGCGCCGCGCGGCGTCGAGGAGTTCCTGAAGGACCACCTGCACGACTTCCTGCCCGTCTGCGGAGAGGCTTCGCGATGAGTGTCATCGTCCGTGTTCCGACCATCCTGCGTACGTACACCGGCGGGGCCCGCGATGTGCGGGTCGCCGTGGAAGGTGCCGGCGCGCAGACGGTGGCGGGTGTGCTGAGCGCGCTGGAGTCCGGCCATCCGGGGATCCTTGCCCGGGTCGTCGACGAGGAGGGCAGGCTGCGCAGGTTCGTCAACCTGTACGTGGACGACGAGGACGTGCGGGGGTGCGGCGGGCTCGCGGCCCCGGTGCCGCCGGGGTCCGAGCTGGTGATCGTCCCCGCGGTCGCGGGCGGCTGACACCGTGCCCGCCGGCTTCCGGCGCCCGTACGCGGAGGTGGGCATGGGCGTGGACGCGGGCGCGGACGCGGGCGCGGACTGTGCTTTCGCGGCCGGGTGCGTGGAGGCGGCCGGGCGCCTGCTGCTGGACCTGCTGCTGGAACAGGAGCTCGGGCGGGCGCCCGGGGGCGAACGGCTGGCCGGGCTGGGCCGGACCTCGTCGGGGCTGCTGCTGCGCAACCGGATCCGGGCCTGGGACCCGCGGGACGCCCTGTTGACGCCCGGGGCGGAGCGCGGGCCCGGGGAGCTGGGCCGGGCGCGGGTGTGGATCGCCGATCCGCTGGACGGGGCACGGGAGTTCCGGGAGCCGGGGAATCCCGGCTGGGCGGTGCATCTCGCGCTGTGGGAGCGGGGCCGCGGCGTCGTCGGGGCGGCGGTGGTCGTGCCGGCGCTGTGCGAGGTGGCCTCGACCTCGGATCCGGCCGGGGCCTGGCGGCGTTCGATGAGGGTGCCGCGGCGCATGCGCCTGTTCACCGACGCCGCCGGGCCGGGCGCCCGTGTCCGGGCCGTGGGCCGGGAGCTTGGCGCCGAGGTGGTGGGGGCGGGCTCGGCCGGGGCGAAGACCCTGGCGCTGATCCGGGGCGAGGCGGACGCGTACGTGCACGCGGCCGGGGCGTGGGAGTGGGGCAGCGCCGCGCTCCTCGCGGTCGCGGCGGCGGCCGGTCTGCACATCAGCCGTATCGACGGGAGGCCGCTGCGGATGGCGGATCCGGCGGTCGGCGCGGCGGCAGGTGTGCTGATCTGCCGTCCGCGGCTGGCCCGGCTGCTGCTCGGGGCCTTCGCCCGGCAGGCGGCGGCCCCGGTTCCGGTGTCCGCCGCGTCCTGCTCCCCGTCCGCACCCTCCGGATCCCTTTCGAACTTCCATGCGGAACACCGGATGTGACGTCCCGTCATTTTTTCGCCATAGCTGTCCGGATCACCCGTGCAGCCTTGACGGCCTCGCAAAGAGACCCACATACTGAAAACTCATCAGGGCTACTGACAATCAGCAGAACGGCATACGACGGGATCGATCCGAGATGGCTGACGACTTCAGTTCCGTATTTGAATCCCCCCTCGAACGGTCCCCCGACATCGACGACCTCGTCCGGGCGACCATGGAGTGGCACTTCTCCCCGCTCACCGGAAGCCCGTACTGGGTGGACCGGGCGAAGACCTTCGGCTTCGACCCCCGCACGGACGTCCAGAGCCTGGCGGACCTGCGCCTGTTCGAAGAGGTCCCGGTCGACTGGAGCCGGATCGCCGCCGATCAGCTGATCCCGCGCGGCAGCCTGGGCCAGGCGGCCCGCTTCGGGATCCACGAGTCCGGGGGTGCCACCGGGGCGCCCAAGCGGATCGTCGACGCCACCTCGCGCCGGCGCAACGTGGCCTGGCAGTCCATGATGCTCGACCAGCAGGGCTTCCCGGCGGGCGAGGGGCACTGGCTGCACATCGGGCCCACCGGACCGCACGTGATGTCCAAGAACATCGGCACGCTGGCCGAACTGCGCGGACACCTCTGCTACTTCGTGGACATCGACCCGCGCTGGGTGCGCCGCTGCGTCACCCAGGGACGCCACGACGAGTACCGGCGCTACGTCGACCACATCCTCGACCAGGTCAAGGACGTGCTCACCACCCAGGACATCCGCGGCATCTCCACCACCCCCAAGATCCTGGAGGCCATCGCCGCCCGCGAGGACGTGTACGCCCCGCTGCGCGCGGCGGTGCGCGGGATCATCTGGGGCGGCACCAGCATGGACTCCGAGACGCTGCGCCTGTTCGAGGAGGAGGTCTTCCCGGAGGCGAAGCTCGCCGGGGCCTACGGGAACACGATGATGGGCGTCGCCCCGCAGCGCACCCGGCGTCCCGGTGACGCGGCGGCCTGCACCTTCCGGCCGTACTACCCGTACACCGTCGTCGAGCTGGTCGATCCCGGGGACCCCGGCCGGGCCGTGGCCGACGACGAGGACGGGCGGGTCGTCATCACGGTGCTGACCCGGGACTACTTCACCCCGCCCACCCTGGAACGGGACCTGGCCACGCGCCGGGCCTCGGCCGACGCCTTCCCCGGCATCGAGCTGTCGGCGGTGCGCCCGTACGAGGGCGGCGGCGCCGGCGTGGTCGAGGGCGTCTACTGATGGCGGTCGCGACGGAGCTGTACGAGATCCCGCTGCTCCGGGCCGGCCGCCCGGCCCGGTCGGCGGAGCGGGCGCGGCTGTGCGGGGTGGACGGCACGCCCCTGGCCACCGTCCACCTGGCGCCGCCGCTGCTGGCCCGGCTGACCGTGGCGCAGGCCCGCACCGGGCAGGAGCGCACCCCCGACGCGGAGGTACTGCGGCGGGCGGGCGAGCTGTTCGCCACGGCCACGCTGAACGGGCTGTCCCCCGAGGCGTACTGCGAGCTGCAGGCCCGGGTCGCCGGGGTGCCCGTCACCGTGGCCCGCCACTCGCTCCAGGACGTGGCCAAGACCTTCGCGGGCGTCGGCGCCCGCGTGCTCGCGGAACGGCCGGCGGGGCTCGGCGGCGCGCCGGCGCCCGGCGAGATCTCGGCGGTGTGGGCGCGGCGCGGCGACGTGCTCGCCGTGATCGCGCCGAGCAACAACCCCGGTACGCACACCCAGTGGCTCACCGCGCTGGCCTGCGGCTACCGGCTGGTGGTGCGGCCCGGCACCCGCGATCCGTTCACCCCGGCGCGGATGATCGCCGCGCTGCTGGAGGCCGGGGTCGCCCCGCACTACCTTTCGCTGCTGCCCGGCAGCCACGCCACGGGCGACGCCCTCGTGGAGGCCGCCGACCTGAGCCTGGTCTTCGGCGGGGACGCGGCCGAGCAGCGCTACGGCCAGGACCGGCGGGTCGTCCTGCGCGGCCCGGGGCGCTCGAAGCTGCTGCACACCGGCCCCATCACCGAGCAGGCCCTCGACGTCATCTGCGCTTCGGTGGGCTACGACGCCGGCATGCGGTGCACCAACGCCACCGCCGTGTTCACCGAGGGCGACCCGGCGGTGCTCGCCGAGGCGCTGGCCGGCCGGCTGGCCCGGCTGACCGCTGCGCCGCCGCAGTCCCCGGCGGCCGAGGTGCCCGTGCTGCCGCTGGCCGAGGCGCTCGCTCTGCGCGCGCACCTGGCCTCCCGGCAGGACGGCGCGGTCGACGTCACCGCCGCCCGTTACCCGGACGGGCCGGTGGCGGACCTCGGCGACGGCTCGGCGGGGCTGCGGCCGGCGGTGCTGCTGTGCGACCGCTCCGACCACCCCGGGGCGCGGATCGAGCTGTCGTTCCCCTGTGTGTGGGTCCTGCCCTGGCAGCGCGCGGAGGGCTTCGGGCCGCTGCGCGACACCCTCGCGCTGACCATCCTCGGCGACGAGCCGGACCTCGCGCTGGCGGCCCTGCGGGAGCGGTCGATCCGCAAGGTGCTGCTGGGGCCGCTGCCGACGTACTCCGCCGGCGACGTCAGTCCCCACGACGGTTACCTGAGCCACGAGCTGATGGAGGCGCGGGGCTTCGGAACGGCTCCCCTCGGTCCCCCGCCGCCCTTCCAGGCCAAGGAGCCCTCCCCATGAACAAGCCGGCCGCCGAGAGCAAGCACCTGCAACTGCTGTACGCCGGTTCCTTCCTCGGCAACTTCGACCGGATCGTGATCACCCCGCTGCTGCTGCCCGCGGCCAAGGGGCTGCACGTCAGCGTGGGCTCGGTGACCGTCGCGCTCACGGCGTACCTGCTGCTGTTCGGCATCATGCAGCCGGTGCACGGGCTGATCTCGGACGTGTTCGGGCGGGTCCGGGTGATGCGGTTCGCGCTGCTCGGCATGTGCGTCGCCGACGTGCTCTCGGGGCTGGCTCCCAACCTGGGCCTGCTGATCCTGGGCCGGGCGCTCGCCGGGGCCTCGGCGGCGGCCCTGCTGCCGGTGATGGTCGCCTACGTGGGTGACCGGCTGCCGTTCGAGCGGCGGCAGCGGACGGTGGCCAGCCTGCTGGCGGCCGGAGCGGTGGGCACGGCGGGCGCGACCGTGGTCGCGGGCGTGTTCACCCACCTGTGGAGCTGGCGGGCCGCGATCCTGCTGGTCGCCGTGTGCGCGCCGGTGCTCGCGGTGGCGTTCGGGCGGATGCCCGAGGCGCACTCCGCGGCTCCGGGCGGGATGCGCGTGGGCGAGCGGCTGGCCACGGTGTTCCGTATCGGATGGTTCCGTTTCCTGGTGGTGTTCGCCGTGTTCGAGGGCGCGGCGATGCTGGGCTTCTTCAACTTCTTCAACGCCGCGCTGCAGGTGGGCGGCCACAGCATCGTGGACGCCGGGCTCGTCACGGGCAGCTACGGGCTGGCCGCCGTCGCGGGCGGGCTCGCGGTGCGGACCCTGGGCGACCGGGTCTCGGCGGCCACCCACTTCGGGGTGGGCGGGGCGCTGCTCTGCGCGGGCTATCTGGTGTGCGTGCCCGCGCAGTCGATGGCCACCGTTCTGGCGGGCAGCGTCCTTTCGGGGCTCGCCTTCGCGCTGGTGCAGTCCATCGTGCAGACCTGGGGCACGCAGGTGGCCCCGCCGCAGGTCCGCGGCATCGCCACCTCACTGGTGGCGAGTGCGGTGTACACCGGGGCGGCCCTGAGCACCTACCTGGTCAGCGGGCTGGCCGACGAGAAGCACTTCGGCCCGCTGTTCGCCATCGCCGCTGCCGTCACCCTGCCGGTCGCGCTGATCGGTCCGGTGGCCCGGGCGCGGTTCGCGACGACGCTCGCGCAGCAGCAGCGGACCGCCGGGGCGGTGGGGGCCTCGGCGCCCCTGCCCGCCGAGCGCAATCGCGGTTGACCCCTCTCAGCGCGTCGACCGGACATCAACCAGCAGCACCAAACTCTTGAGGAGTGTGGAGATGACTCGGACAGTCCTGGTCACCGGTGGCGGCACGGGCATAGGCAAGGCGGTCGCCGCGGCCTTCCTGGCGGGCGGCGACCACGTGATCATCACCGGCCGCCGGCCGGAGGTGCTGAGCAGCGCCGCCGAGGAGCTGGACGGCGCGCTGACCACCGTGGTCTGCGACGCCACCGATCCGGAGCAGTTGGAGGCGCTGCGCGGGCGGTTGCCGGACGTGGTGGACGTACTGGTCAACAACGCGGGCGGCAACCGCGAGTTCGACGGGGCGCCGCCGAGCGACCTGCGGGGACTCGCGGAGCGGTGGCGGGCCAATCTGGACGCCAACCTGCTCGGCGCCGTCCTGACCACGGCCGCGGTGGACAAGCTGCTGGGCCCGGGGGGTGCGGTGGTGAACATCGGCTCCTTCGCCGCGGACCGGGGCGCGGGCTCGTACGGCGCGGCCAAGGCGGCGATGAACACCTGGAACATCTTCCTCGCCGGGCAGTTGGGGCCGCGCGGAGTGACCTGCAATGTCGTGGCGCCCGGGTACATCGACAGCACGGAGTTCTTCCGGGACCGCCGCTCCGCCGCCTTCCACGAGGAGCGGGTGGCGGAGACCCTGGTGGGCCGGGCCGGGCGGCCCGAGGACGTCGCCGACGTGGTGCGGTTCATCGCCTCGCCCGCCGCTCGGCACATCACCGGGCAGGTGCTGCGCGTGGACGGCGGTGTGATCCCGACGCGCTGACGCCCCGCGTTCGCAGGGCTCCCGCGCACCGGCGCCCGCCCGGGTGACGACACCACCGGGCGGGCCCTTTCGGTCGGACAACGTCGCGCGCGGTGCGGGGCGCCGGCGGGATGGTCACAGCGGGGTCGTGGGCTTCGGGTCTCCCGACAGGCGGACCGTGCTCAGGATCCGCATGATCAGCTTGTCGCTGACGGCGCCGGGCACGCCCGTGCGGCCGTAGAAGTCCCAGGCGACGAAGTCTCCCTTGGAGTTCTTGAAGCCGAAGGCGATCGCCTTGCCGTCGCCCTCGCAGCGGTTGGACTGCGCGGCGCCCTCGGAGCGGGCCTTGACGTAGCTTCCCTTGACTCCGTACTTCGTGGTGTACTCCACCGGCTCGTCCCACTTCACGACGGACTTGTCCGGCTGGGTGTAAGCGGCGTAGACCCAGGTCGGAGCGGTCTTTTCGGCGACCTCGGCGGTGGACTTGGCGCCGTCGGCGCCCTTGGTCCCGGTGCTGGCGAGGTGGACGTCATTGACCACGCCGTCGCCGTTGCCGTCGATGCTGCACCACTTGGACTTGTAGAACGCGGGCGCCGTGTGCCCGATGAGGGCCTTGTCCGGGTCCTTGTGGTCCTCATAGCCGCTGAAGACGCTGGACGAGACGACCTCCCAGTCCGGCGGGACGTCGAACGCGGTGCCGTGCTCGGGGTTGACCACCGTCTTCCACCCCGCGGTCGAGGAGGCGCCGGTGCGGTCCTCGGCCCTGTGGACCATCGCCAGGGTGCCGACGGCGGCAGCGGTGGCCGCCACCGCCGTCACCGCGTAGATCCCGATGACGATCCTGCGCCTCTCGGCGTCGTCCTGCGGATTGCGCACCGTGCGCCTCCTCCTCCTTGCTTGCGTGCTTGCGTGCTTGCTTGCTTGCCCGGTCCTGATTCCGGTCCTGGTTCCGTACGCGGGCTACTTGCCGAAGGACAGGAGCGCGCGGCTCGCCTTCCTGGGCTCGGGGCTGTAGACCCTGCCGTTGAGCAGGAACAGCCGTCCGCCCGCCCAGGCGACGCGCAGGGCCGAGGTGGAGAAGACGCTCTCGGCGCCCTCGGCCGCGGCCGGGCTCTGCAGGACCGGCTGCGAGGCGCCGTCGGCGGGGGCGAGGGACACGACGGAGGCCGCCTCGCCTCTGCCGGGCGAGACGTACACGACGGCCCTGCCGTTCTCGACCGCGAGCGGCCACACGGTGCGGCCCTTGGGCTGCTCGATGGTGCGCCACTTCTCCTTGCCCGTGTTCAGGTCGACGGCGACGACCTGGTTGGTGTCGTCGATGCCGAGGGACTTGCCGGGCTTGCCCGCACCGATGTAGAGCGTGTCGGCGTCGGCCACGGCGGCGTCACACTCCTGGAGGCCGTCCGCGTTGCCCCATCCGTTGCAGCGGCCGGTGACCCCGAACGCCATGTCGCTCTGCGAGCGGACCTTGCCGTCCGGGGTGAACGCCGTGATGTTCCAGACCTTCCGGTCCTTGTGGTAGGCGGCGACCACGAGCGGGTCCATGGACAGGACCCGGCCGAGGTTCCAGCCCTTGTCGTACTGGTGGCTCCACTTGGCGGTGCCCGTCGCCGGGTCCACTTCCTGGAGCATCACCTGCTCGGGGCAGTTGCGTACGAGCATCAGCCGAGAGCCCCCGGCGAACTCGCTCGGGGAGCAGCCGTTCTCGCTCGACGTACCGAAGAGCTTCCTGCCGTCGGTGACCGAGAAGCCGCTCATGACGGCCGTCCGGGCGACGGCGACGGTGTCACCGGTGATCGCCAGCAGGAACTCCCCCGGGGTGTCGTACGGGTTCTCCTGGGGCACCGGCGCCTTCCACCCGGCCTTGCCCGTGGTCAGGTCGATCTGCTGGAGATCCGTGCAGTGCGAGGTCTGCGAGTCCTTCTCGCGGACGCCGAGCACCAGCTTGCCGTTGGCGGAGGGGGCCGGCGGAGCTCCGCACAGCGGCGTCTGCAGCGGGACCTTCCACTTCTCCTGGCCGTCGGCCACCGCGTAGGCGGTGACCTCCTTGTACATCGCCTTGACCACCACGTCGCCGACCCGCCACGGGCCGAACTGCGAGGTTCCCGCGCCGACGACCTCGGTCTGGTTGTCGCGCAGCCAGACCCGGGCCTGACCTGGCTTGATGTCGATGTTGGGGTCGTAGACGTCGCGGCCTGCACCGGGGCCCTTGCCGTCGCCCTGGTCGACGGACGGTGAACCGGACGGTGTGGCCGGATCCTTGCCGTCCTGCGCGGCGGGCTGGCCGCGGTCGCTGCGGACGGTGGCGAACACGCCGCCGCCGATGGCCAGCAGGACGGCGACGAGCACCGCGACGACCACCGTGCCCGGCCGGTCCGTGAACCGGTCGCGCGCGGGGGCGGGCGCGGGGGCAGCGGGTGCGACCGGCCACGGCTGGGGCGGCGGACCGAAAGCACCGGGGCCGCGTGGTTCGATCGGGGGCCCGAAGCCGACGGGCGCCGAGGGGCTGTGCCCGTCGGGGTTCGGCTGTTCGCCGAAAGGGGGACCGGTCATGGGGAGAGTCTGTCCCGTCCATCAGTCTTTCTAGAATAGATTTTTAGACTACTTCCCCGAGGTCTCGCCCTCCAGGGCCGGGGGACGCCCGGCGCCGCGCCCCGGGGTGTCCTCCTGGGATGCTGGGGGGTGAGTGAACAGAGGTGTTCGGGATGCCGAGGATGGAGTTGCGGCCGCATCAGCGGGAGGCCGTCGACGCGGTGCTGAAGGCCTTCGAGGTGCCCGCCCGCGGCGGGATGCCCGGGCGGGGGCTGCGTACACAGGTCGTGATGGCCACCGGGTCGGGCAAGTCGCTCGTCGCGGCCCGCAGCGCGGCCGAACTGCGGGCCCGGCGGGTGCTGGTGCTGGTGCCGTCCCTGGACCTGCTCGCCCAGAGCGAGGCCGCGTGGCGCGCGGCCGGGCGTACGGGTCCGGTGCTGGGGGTGTCCTCGCTGCGCGAGTCCGAGGCGGGGTTCGCGAACACGACCGTCCCGCAGGAGCTGGTGCGCTGGACCGCGCACCTGGAGCAGGTCACCGTGTTCTCCACCTACGCCTCGCTGGGCCTGGGCACGCTGGAGCGTGCGCACCGGGGCGGGCTTCCCGCCTGGGACCTCGTGGTCGTGGACGAGGCACACCGTACGTCCGGGCGGCTCGGGCGGCCCTGGGCGGTGGTGCACGACAACGCCCGGATTCCCGCCGCGCGGCGGCTGTACATGACCGCGACGCCCCGGCTGTGGCAGGCCGGGGAGGGGGGCGAGGAGGAGCCGGGCGCGGCGGGCGGGCTGGTCGCGTCCATGGACGACGACCCCGAGGGGCCGTTCGGTGCCCGCGCTCACACCCTGACGCTGTCGCAGGCCATCGACCGGCACATCGTCGCTCCCTACCGGGTCGTGTGCCTGGACATCACCGATGCCGCGTTCCAGGCCGCGAAGCTGCTCGGCGCGGAGCAGACGTCCGACAAGGTCCGCGGGATCCGGATGGCGGCCCTGCAGACGGCCGTGGTGAAGGCCGCCGCTTCGGAGGGCTTCGCGCGCACCCTGGTCTTCCACCACCAGGTCAAGGAGGCCGAGGCGTTCGCGGCCGGGCTGCCCGAGGTCGCGGGACGGCTTCACGCGCTGGATCCGGGGCGGTACCCGGCGTCGGTGTGGGCGGACTGGCTGTGCGGGGAGCATCCGCCCGGCTACCGCAGGCGGGTCCTCGACGACTTCGCCGCCGGCGCCGCCGCGGACGGGACGGAGGTGGAGAAGAGCTTCCTGGGTTCCGTACGGGTCCTCGGCGAGGGCGTGGACACCAAGGACTGCGACTCGGTGTTCTGGGCGGACCTGCGCGGGTCCATGCCCGACCTGGTGCAGGCGGTGGGCCGGGCGCTGCGGCTGCAGCCGGGCGAGGGCAAGGTCGCCTCCCTGGTCGTGCCCGTGCTGCTGGGGCCCGGGGAGACGCCGGACGACATGCTCACCTCGCGGGCGTACGGGGGCCTGGCGCGGCTGTTGGAGGCGCTGCGCGCGCACGACACCCGGATCGTGGAGAGCCTCGCCGAGCCGCAGGCGCCCAGCCGCTACACCCCGCTCGCGGTGGCCCGCGAGCCCGGCGAGTGGCATCCGGACGCGGACGGCGTCAGCGGACCCGCCCACGCGCTGTTGAAGTTCTCCACCCCCCGCGACCCCGCCAGGATCGCCCGGTTCATCGAGTTGCGCGTGCTGGAGCCGGAGCGGACGCAGTGGCTTCGCGGTCTGGAGGCCGCCGCGCACTACCGCCGGGAGCACGGTGACCTGCGGGTCCCGTTCACCTTCAGGGTCCCGGAGCGGCTGTCGGCGGGGGCGGGGGCGCCGGCCGCGGCGGCCGGTTTTCCGCTCGGGCAGTGGATCTCCGATGCGCGGCGCGGCCGGGCCCAGGGTGCACTCGACGACAGGCGCGCGCGGCAGTTGGACGAGCTCGGCATGGTCTGGTCCGAGCGGGACGTCGCCTGGGAGGAGGGGCTGGCCGCGGCGCGCGGCTGGGCCGGGGAGCACGGGCACCTGCTGGCGCCGGTCGACGCGGTCTGGCAGGGGCAGCCCGTCGGTGTGTGGCTGAAGAACGCGCGGGCCGCGGCGCGGCGGAGCGTGGAGAACGAACAGCGGGAGGCCGAGGGCCTGGAGGCACTGCCGCTGGCGTGGTCGATGCCCGAGGAGCGGCGCGAGCAGCTCGGGGAGATCGACCCGGCCTGGTGTCCGGGCTGGGCGGTGGCGTGGCAGCGCGGCTTCTCCCTGGTGCGGGCGTACGTCGAGGGCGGCGGCGGGCGGGCGGTGCCCGTGGCTCCGGGCGAAGTCCTCGTCCAGGGCGAGGACCTGGGCCAGTGGGTCGGCGCGCAGCGCTTGCGCTGGGAGGGCCTCGCCGCCGGACAGCAGTGGATGCTGGAGCACGTGCTGGGGCTGGCGCCGGCCACCGCTCGGGAGCGGGCCGGGGCCGGCGGCCGGACGAGCCAGGCGCAGAAGTGGGCCCTCAACCTGGCTGCCGCGACCCGCTTCTACGAGCGCGAAGGCCATCTGGCGGTGCCCAGGAAGCACGTCGAGACCGTCACGTGGCCCTTGCGGGACGCCGACGGCCGCGTCATCGAGGAGCAGGAGCGCGCGCTGCGGCTCGGCTCGTGGGTGAACAACTGCCGTACCCGCGCCGCGGCTCTCGGCGCCGAGCGGGTGGCGCAGCTCGACCGGATCGGGATGCGGTGGGGGTAGGGGGTCTTGGGCCCCTCAGTCGATTCCGAGGGGGCCGATGCCCAGGTCCTCGCGCATGAGGGCGCGCATCGTGGCCATGGCCTCGCGGCGGCGGGCGATCAGGGGGCGGTCCCGGGGCGAGCCGACGGGGGCGCCGGCCGCGTAGGCGTCGCGGAGCTCCCGCAGGGCGTGGAACGCCGCGTTCCCCGCGGCCACCACCTGCGGGGAACCGATCAGCCAGAGGCGTTCGCTCGCCGTGTAGAGCCCGGTGGCACGGAACGCCTCGCGCACCGCCGCGTCGCGCGCCGAGTCGGACAGGTGGTCGCCGAGCGCGACGGCGCGTATCTCCTCGCCCGCGGCCTTGAGGGCGGAGACGAACTCGGTGTACGCCGCGCGGCGGACCTCCAGCGCCTGGCGGCTCTCCTCGCGCCGCCACCGGTTGCGGTCACCCAGCAAGGTGGCGCCGATACCGACGGCGGCGCCGGTCAGTGTGGAGAGCAGGGGCATCCAGTCCATGCGTCACCAGCGTACGGGCAGCTCCCGCACGCCGCGGATCAGCATTCCGGGCACCCAGGACAGCTTCTCGTCCTCCGCGTCACGGCCCAGCTCCGGGAAGCGCTCCAGCAGCGAGCGGAGCGCGATGCGGCCCTCCGTGCGGGCCAGCGGCGCGCCCAGGCAGTGGTGCAGGCCGTGTCCGAAGGCGATGTGGCCGCGTGCGTCGCGGCGGATGTCGAAGCGGTCCGCGTCCTCGAAGCGGGCCGGGTCGCGGTCCGCGTCGGCCATGGAGATCAGGACGGTGGAGCCCGCCGGGATCACCACGCCGCCCATCTCCAGGTCCTCCAGGGCGAGCCGTTCGGTGGAGTTCTCGACCGGGCCGTCGTGGCGGAGCATCTCCTCGATCGCGCCGTCCAGCAGGCCGTCGAGGTCCGCGCGCAGGTCGGCGAGCTGCTCGGGGTGGGCGAACAGGGCGCGCAGGCCGTTGCCGATCATGTTGACGGTGGTCTCGTGTCCGGCGATGAGCAGCAGGACGCTCATGCCGATCAGCTCGTCCGGCGTGAGCCGGTCGCCGCCGTCGTCGACGGCGTGGATCATCCCGCTGAGCAGGTCTTCGCCGGGCGCAGCGCGCTTGGCGTCGATGAGCCCGGTCAGGAACCGGGGCATCTGCTCGTACGCGGAGGCCTCGGCCTCGGGGCTGGTGGGGGCGACCATCTCGTTGGACCAGGCGCGGAACGCGTCGCGGTCCAGTTCCGGTACGCCGAGCAGCTCGCAGATGACGGTCATCGGCAGCGGGAAGGCGAAGGCGTCGATCAGGTCGGCGCGGCGCTTCGGGTCCGCTTCCATGGCGTCGAGCAGTTCGTCGGTGATCTGCTGGATGCGGGGCGCCAGTGCCTCGATGCGGCGGGGGGTGAACTCCCGGGAGACCAGGCGGCGCAGTCGGGTGTGGTCCGGCGGGTCGGCCATCAGCATGTGCGCGAGCGCGGGGTGGTCCTGGTCGGCGTTGATGATCTGGCCGACGTTGCCGGACCGGCGCCAGTCGCGGCTCAGCCGCGGATCGTTGAAGGCCGCACGGCAGGTGTCGTGTCCGACGATCAGCCAGGTCTCCCGGCCGCCCGGCGCGCGCACGTGGTGGACGGGCCCCTGTTCCCGGAGCTTCGCGTAGACGGGGTACGGGTCGCGGACGAAGTCCGGGCTGATCTCGAGCAGTTCCACGACGGCGGGCTGCAGCGCCATTCCATTCCCCCTAAATCGAGCGTGCGTTGTGACGCCGTATGCCGTTACGTCACTTCTCCACAGTAGCCGCGGCGTTGCCGTACCGGGTGGCCGGGGGCTGCCTCGCACCGCTGTGACCTGGGCTCTTGTGCGGGCCGGGGCATGCGCAGGGGCCGGGCGCGGGGTTGATGCCCGAGCCCGGTCCCTCCGCTGCGGCCACCGGTCAGGCGGCCTCGACCACGGCGCAGGACCAGGTGAAGCCGCCGCCTCCGCCGATCACCACGGCGAACTCGCCGGGCGCAAGGCCGTGGGAGGCGGAGATGTGGGCCAGGTTGGCCAGCAGGTCTCCGGCGCCCAGGTGTCCGCTGCCCTCGCGCAGTTGCAGGATCTCCACGCCCAGGATCTCGTCGAGGAGGGCGTGGGTGATCGACAGGACGTGCTCGCCGAGGCGGGGCAGCGCCACGCAGCGGATGCGCGGGTCGCCGGGCTCGACGCCCGACTCCGCCAGCGACTGCAGGAGGGTGGCGCGTACGGCCTCGGCCGCGGACTTCAGGAACGGGCCCATCCCGCCGTGCTCCTCGAGGTACGCCTTCTTGGGCCGGCGGACGTCGATGGGGATGCCGGCCTGAAGGGGCACCTCGGTGAAGGGGTCCCGGCCGCGGTACATGGCCTCGTACTCCGCGGCCGTCGCGAAGGTGAGGGAGCGCAGCAGCAGGGTGGGACCGGAGCGCTCCGGGGCCTGGCCCTCGGGTTCCTGGCCGTCCGGGTCGTGGCGGCGCAGCAGGGCCGCGGTGCCGGCGTCGCCGTAGACGGCTCCGTAGTCCGCCCGCCAGCGGTTGAAGCCGGGCGGGACGAACCGGTCGCCGGTGGTGACCAGCGCGGCTTCGACCGTGGGATCGGCGAGGAGCCTGTCCACGGCGACGCCGAGCGCGGCGACGCCGCCGTTGGACATCTGGCGTACGCCGATCGGCAGCGCGTCGTGCGCGCCGAGCCGGTCGGCGACGTAGTGCGGGGGTGACCAGAAGTCATGGCCCTGGTGGTAGAGCCAGGCGTGCGCCACCAGGCCGATGCGCGCGGGGTCGAACCGCGCGGCGGCGAGCACGCGTTCGGCGGCGCGCACGGCCAGCTGCGGTCCCGGTATGTCGGACACCGGCACCTCGGTCAGGCCGAGCTGCTCGGTTTCCGCCTCGTTGAGGTGGCCCGCTGCCAGGAGGTCGGACACCCGTTCCCGTTCCTCGGGCAGCCAGGTGGCCGCCTCCAGAGAAAGCGGTTCACTGATTTTCATGAAGCCCCCGTACGTTTTTTGCCGTGCACCGTCCCCGCCAAAGCGGGGATCCGTCACGTTCAAACCTAGACACGGGCCTGGACCACCAGTGGAACCTTGATCGACCTCGCCTTGCCCGGCGCGCTGCGCCGGGCAAGGACGTGGGGGTGGCAATCAGGCCTGGCAGATGCCGCGCTCGTGGTCGACCGTGGCGGTGGCCTGCGAGTACTGCCACTGGGGGGCCAGGAGCTGGGTGGTGAGCTGCTGGGCCGCCGCCGGGCTCTCGACCACGTACCCGAAGTCCTGGAGCCAGGAGGGGTAGAGGTTCTTGGAGCCGATGTAGAAGGCCGAGTCGTCTACGGAGACGAGCTTGTGGTGCTGCGCGTACGGGTGGCCGTCGGCCCACTTCGGGCTCGCCGAGCTGCGGAAGGTGGCCAGCTGGAGGTTCGAGCACAGGGCGGTACGGGCGCTCTGCTGGTCGCCGGTGATGAGGGCGAGGCGGCCCCGGAGGGTGTCGCTGACCTCGGAGAGCGACTTGATCTGGGAGTAGCCGCCGCTGCCGACCGCGCCCCGGTTGGCGGGGTCGCTGACGACGATGCGGACCTTGACGCCGGCGGAGAGCTTGGCGGCCAGCGCGTCGTAGAGGCGGATGTCGTAGCGGGGCAGCGGCGGGCAGGTCGCGTTGACGTCCTGCTGAGAGATCTCGATGTGCCGGGTCGCGCTGGAGACGAGCGTGCGCAGGGCGCTCTCCTCCGGGTTGACCGTGTCGTAGTCGCGGTCGGCGTTGGTGTTGTCGTGCAGGCCGACCGTGCACTTGGTGTCGGGGGCGGTGGGGAGGGTGGGGCGGAAGGCGGAGGCGGGGTCGCTCTGCCTGATGCCGACGCCGAGGCCGCCGACGGCGATCACGGGTACGTTGCCGGGCGCTGCCGGGGGGCCCGCGGGCGCGGCGGGGCCGGCCGACGGGGCCAGGGTCGCCAGGCAGCCGGCGTTGTTGGAGGAGGCGAACCAGACGCTGGCGATGTTGCTCTTGTTCTGGCAGGTCCAGGACCACAGCTGGTCCAGGTAGCGGCCCGCGGAGGCGGCGGCCGGTCCCTTGAGGGCGAGGTCGACGTCGGCCACGGGGTGGGTGGTCTCGAGGTAGTCGTCCTTCCAGCTGTTGATGCCGCCGGTGACCACGGACTGGTTGTCGACCACGAGGAGCTTGGAGTGGTTCCAGGAGAACGCGGTCTTCGAGGTCGTCATCGACGCCACGTTGAGGGTGATGCGGGAGGCGTCCGGGCCGAGCTTCGAGACGAGCTCGTCGCGGTACTTCGAGGGCACCACGCCCAGGTGGTAGAGGGGCGCCGCGCCCACGAGGACGCGTACCGTCAGCTTGTTGCCGCGGGCGGCCGAGGCCTTGAGGCCGGCGACGACGGCGTCCTGGAACGCGCCGTTGGGGAAGGGCGCGAGGGTCGATATGTCGACGGTGCGCGTCGCCTGCGAGATGTTCTCGGTGATCTTCGACAGCAGGCGCTCGGTGCCCGGGCGCGTGGCGCAGGTGTCATCGCCCCAGCAGCCGGGGGTCTGCAGCAGCCAGTCGCCGCCGCCGGGGGCCGAGGCGTCGAGGGTGTTGCCGGCGGTGCGCTCCCACACCTGGCCTTCGAGGCCGGGCGACACCTGGCGCAGGGTCTGCTCGACCGCGTCGAGGTGGGGTGTCGCGGGCGCGTCGGCCGCGGTCGCCGAGGTCGCGGGAAGGAGCAGGGCGAGGAGGGCGGCCGGGGCGGCGGCGCGGGCGAGGAGGCTGCTGTGCGGTGCGAGGCGGTGCAATGTGACTTCCTTGTGCGAGGGGGGTTGCCTGCGGCGCGGTGCGGCGCAACGACAGGCGCGATCGAGATCGACATCAAGATCAACTCGCGGAAGTTATCAGGCCGGTGGGAGGGGTGGAAGTCGGGTATGCCGGAATCGGCCATCCCGCTTTCACACCCTCCCGCCTGCCCCTTCGCCCACCCCTGGGCGGGCCGTCAGGAGGCCCAGGCGCGGGGGGAGGCGTAGTGGGGGGTGGAGTGGCGCCACAGCGGGGTGGGGGCCACCGCAGGGGGTTCGGGCGGCTCGGGGGTCTGGAGCCTCGCGGTCAGGAGCACCGCGAGTACGGCGAGTTCCTCCATCGAGGGGGCGCCGTTGAGGATCCGGAGCGAGGCCAGGGTGAGTTCTGGATGCGTCATGTCTGGATGCGTCATAGCGGCAGGTTTCCGTGTTTGCGGGCGGGGAGGGGGGCCTTCTTGGCACGCAGCATGGTGAGGGCGTCGATCAGGCGGGTGCGGGTGTCCGCCGGATCGATGACGTCGTCGACCAGGCCGCGCTCCGCCGCGTAGTAAGGGTGCATCAGCTCGGTCGTGTACTCCTTGATTCGCTGTGCGCGCGTCGCGTCGGTCGTACGCGAACGTCGCGACGCCGGAGGCGGCGGCGTGGACGTCGGCATGGACGTCGGCGTGGACGTCGGCGTGGACGTCGGCGCCGCCGAGCGACTCCATGGTGACCTGGGCGCCGGTGACGGCCTGGACGACGTCGGGGCCGGTGATGAACATCTGCGAGGTGCCGCGGACCATGAGGACGAAGTCGGTGAGGGCGGGGCTGTAGGCGGCGCCGCCGGCGCAGGGGCCGAGGATGACGGAGATCTGCGGGATGACGCCTGAGTTGCGGACGTTGCGCTGGAAGATGCCGCCGTAGCCGGCGAGGGCCGTGACGCCTTCCTGGATACGGGCACCCGCGCCGTCGCAGAGGCGGACGCCGGGGGCGCCGGCCGCCTCCGCGAGGTCCATCAGCTTGTGGATCTTCGTGGCGTGGGCCTCGCCGAGGGCTCCGCCGAAGATCCGGAAGTCGTGGGCGCAGACGAAGACGGTGCGGCCGTCGACGAGGCCCCATACCCACTGTCCGACTGAGCGGCCGCGGGGCGGAAACAGCCCAATGGGTGGGACCGGGCTTCACCAATCAGCAGAGCAGATCGCCGACCGGCTGAATATCGCGGTGAAGACCGACCGTGGAGACGTACATGGCCCGCATCTTCCGAAAGCTCGGGGTGAATTCGAGGGCCCAGGTCTCCCATATTCTCTCGGGCCGCTGAGCCGCGAGCCGGTCCGGGCGCCGCGCCCGCCGGCCCGCCCGCCCGCCCCGCACAGGAAATTCACAGCCCGGCGCCGGGCCGGGCCTACCCCCGGAGCGTTTGCCCGCGGGAAGAGCCGCGGCCGGGCCCCGGGAAGGGGTGCCGCCCCGCCGCGCGGGCGACCGCCGGAGCGTCCGGCCACCCCCGTACGTCGACAAACACGTAGACAAACGGGCAGGTCGCCCGGAGGCAACCTGCCCGTCATGTCGTGGGGGGGGGGGGGGGGGGGCCGCCCCCCCCCGGGGGGGGGCCCCCCCCACGCGAAAACGCCGGGTAATAAGTTGAGTGGGAAAAAAACCGAGCCCCCCC